>CALMLK010000281.1 GCA_937868035.1 uncultured Alphaproteobacteria bacterium | reverse complement strand
CGTTACCGTTTTCATGTGCCGTTCCAGAAGTCCCTGATAACCACCTTACAACACAGAGATTTCCTGTCTCGCGTTGTGCTGAAGCCCAAGCTCCGCGAGAGCGTCTGCAGCTTCATCTCCTGGCGCAGACGAAGTGCGCGCCAACGCCAGTATCCAGCGCACTGCCACGAACCAGCTGTCGTCTCCCTGCCGCACCTGCGGCCCGAACACGGCACCATCGCGGGAACGGGTCAGCAGCGGTTCGACGAGGAAGACACCGTCCCGCACCTCCTGACTGAATGTCCAGGCGCGCGGTGCAAGCAGGATGTCGGCCTCTCCGGCCTGAAGCGCCGTAGCCCCGTCATCTGCACCCACATCGATGATCGCCATCGCCTCGGCGCGGCCAACGACAGCGGCGGCGATCAGCGCGCAGAGATCGATGGCCAAACCGCTGTGCTTGCCATCCTGCATCTCCGAAAGTCCGGGCGCGGAGGCGGCAACGGCACAATTCACAACTCCGCGCGCGTGAACGTCTTCCAGTGTACCCGCCTGCCCCGGTGGAGCGGCAAGCGTTGTGGCAAGCAGGATGAACGCGGCACGGAGCAGGCTCATGCCCCATGCAAGCCCGCGCCCGCGCTGCCGTCAACCGCCCGGCCATTAACCACATCTGATTCAAACCCGCGCAGGCTGTTAAGACTTCGTTTAGAATCCGCTTCAGGTTGATGCTCCGGTGCAAGTGTGGGGTGTGGCCTGCGGGAGGGAGGCATGCGCCGGGACGGCGGGTGCGGGGGCCAGCCTGCGGTGTGTGCGAGTTGAATTTCCATGCGTTTCCTTTCCAGGCTGCGGGCCAATGCCCCGCGGCTTCGCGGGACCGTATCCACGGCCCGGTTCGTCCGTGTTGCGGGCGCTCTCTTTGTTTTGGGCGCTTTCCTGCCCGGCCTTGCCCAGGCCGTGCCTGTCTCGGTCGATCCCGGCCAAGGCGGCAGCAGCAGCAGCGGACCGGGCGAAACGCCCCAAACCGTCTCGGCGAGCGCGCTCAAGAGTGACCTGCTGATGATCCGCGCGTCGGCTCCCGCACAGGGCGCCTTGCCAAAAGGACTGGCCGTGGGGGGCGGCGTGGACAAGGCGAGCCCCCTGCTCATCTCTGCCGGTTCAAGCCTCATTCCTCCCGTCGCTGACTGGCCCTGGACGATCTGGTCCGATGCGCAGCAAGGTGCCTTCCGCGATGATGCGGGAACGCTCGAGACAGCGGGCACCTTCACGCATGCCAGCCTTGGCGTGGGCTATCAGGTCAGTGATGCGATGACGATCGGTGTCGCCGCGACGGCGGGACAGGTGCGCGAACACGAAGTCGGTACCGCCAGCGCCATCCGCAGCGACACATTCGCTGCCGGGCCCTATCTCTCGGCAACGCTCGCACCGGGACTGACCTTTGACGTCCATGCCCAGTGGGGATGGTCGGAGGATTCCATCCACGAAGATGGCGGAGCATCCGTGTTCAAGGGTCACCGCAACGCCCGCCACGTCACGCTCGACGGCCGTCTCGCGGCGGAGCGCGAGATCGGAAACCTGCACCTCACCGCCGATGCCACGCTGTTTTACGGGCGCGACGTGCACGAGGCGGCGACGCTGGCCGACAGCGCGAGCGCTCGTACGCTGACAGGCGGAACGGATGAATTGGGCCGCGCCACTCTGGGCCTTGCGGCGTCCCACGCCTTCGCGCTGAAGGATGCCACACTGTCGCCCTTCGTTGCAGGGCGCGTGTCGTGGGATTTCATCCAGGCTGATGAGACCGCCGATGACCTGCGCCTGTCCGTCTCCACCGGCCTGTCCCTCACCAAGGGTGCATTCAGTGGCGTGGCAAGCATAGACTGGGACGGTGTGGCGACTCACGGCCTGCAGTCCGTCGCCGCACGGCTGACACTGTCACAAGGGTTTTGACGGCGATTTCAGGTCTTGGCGCGCTTGATCGCAGCGAGGATCATCTCTTCTGCTTCCGCCGCGTCGCCCCAGCCGATGACCTTCACCCACTTGGTGCTTTCAAGGTCCTTGTAGTGGGCGAAGAAGTGCTCGATCTGCTGCAGGGTGATCTCCGGCAGATCCTTGTAACTGTGCACGCTCTCATAGCGGCGGGTGAGGCGCGGCACGGGCACGGCAATCACCTTCTCATCGCCTCCAGCTTCGTCCTGCATCTTGAGCACGCCCACGGGGCGCACCGCCACAATGGCGCCGGGAATGATGCCGCGCTGATTGGCGATGAGCACGTCGATCGGATCGCCATCATCTGAAAGCGTGTGCGGAATGAAGCCGTAGTTTCCGGGATAGCGCATGGATGTATACAGGAAGCGGTCCAGCACCAGCGCGCCCGACTTCTTGTCCATCTCATACTTGATGGGTTCGCCGCCCACGGGCACCTCGACGATGACGTTGACCTCCTTCGGTGGATTGCGGCCGATGGAAACGTGTTCGAGGTTCATGCTGTCACTCCGGAAGAAAACGGGGAATCATTCTGACACTAGAGCGGCGGCCGCGCCATTTCCACCGCTCCCAAGGGCGGAGACGGCGTTGCGGGCCGATGCCTGAAATCATGGTTTTCGCCACGTTGATTGCGCTTGCGTCACCCGCGTCATGGCCGATGCCAAAATGTCATGCCTGAAAAGGGCGATATCACCGGACGTTCTCCCGTCAAGCCAGAAAACCACTGACTTTTTGTCAGTTCCCGAGCGCCGCGCTCCGGAACCAGCATTCAGTTATGCTCATATATTTCAATAGTTTAGAGCGATTTTTCCGGCTGGCATGTGGTTTGCGATGGTTAAGGCAAAGCAAATACAGCGGGGGTTCAACGCATGCCACGATCTCGTCTTCTGGTCACAGCCATGGTGCTCCTCCTGCCCGTGGCAACGAGTGCTGTGAGTGCCAGCGAGATTGCAGGCCTGCAACCAAGCATGCGTCCAGCGTGTGCGCCGGTGATCGCCGAAATGGCAAAGCCCGAAGGCTGGTACAGCGCCGCTTTGACGGGCGTTTCGAAACCCTATCCCGCAAGCCTCAAGTTCCTTGTCGATCAGGGAAACTGGTTTTCGCCCTTCCTCCATCCCGGAATGACAGGGCCGTACGACATTCGCGGTTGGCACCCCAGCAAGCCTGCTGAACCCGCCAACTGATTCAACGAATGGCGCACCGGCACTCGCGCATGCCGAAGCGTCCAAAACTCCGCGCGACATTCTATCGGAAGGAATACGATCATGACGAAGTCGATGAAGCGAATGCTTTTCGCAGCCAGTGCAATCGCGGTGCTGGCTGCTGTTCCCGCAGTCGCTGAAGAAGCCCAGCAGGGCATGGGTGGTATGAGCGGCATGGGCGGTATGTCCGGCATGGGCGGTATGTCCGGCATGGGCGGTATGTCCGGCATGGGCGGCATGTCCGGCATGGGCGGCATGTCCGGCATGGGCGGTATGTCCGGCATGGGTGGAATGTCCGGCATGGGCGGTATGTCCGGCATGGGTGGAATGTCCGGCATGGGTGGAATGTCCGGCATGGCAGGTAACGGCGGCGGTTGGGTTTGCACGCAATATACCTACGCTGCTCCCGGCGGCATGACAGGAATGTCCGGCATGTCTGGCATGGGCGGAATGTCCGGCATGGGCGGCATGGGTGGCATGGGCGGCATGTCCGGCATGGGCGGAATGTCCGGCATGGGCGGAATGTCCGGCATGAGCGGAATGTCCGGCATGGGTGGCATGTCCGGCATGGGCGGCATGGATGGCATGTCCGGCATGGGCGGAATGTCCGGCATGGGCGGCATGTCCGGCATGGGCG
>CALMLK010000280.1 GCA_937868035.1 uncultured Alphaproteobacteria bacterium | reverse complement strand
TATAGACAGAAACACCCCGCGAGGTGAATCCACCACGGCAAGCCAATTTGTGCTGATGTTCCAGTTTCTTCTGCGCCGCCCGTTTCCCGCGCCTCAGGCCTCAGGCTTCAGGCTTCAGGCTTCAGGCAATCCGGCCTTGCGCAGCCCGTCGAGGAAATGCTGGCGCTGTGCGGGATCGGCATAAGGATTGATTCCGGCAGCGGCGGCGATGGAGGCATGTGGCATGAGCTGGAAAAGCGCATTCAGCCGGGGGCCAACGGACGCAGTATCGCCCTGCCAGGTGCAGGCCGAGATATAATACATGTGATTGCAGGCATTCTGGAACGGCAGCGTGCGGATTTCTGCACGGGCACCCGCGTAGTCTTTCTTGTCGAACAGCACCCCCGCCCGCACCGCATGAAACCATTGTGGCGCGAAGGGGTCCTGTTGCAGGGCCGCATCGATCTCGCGCTCTGCCGCTTCCGTGTGACCTCCGTAGCGGAGCCAGCCTGCATAATCGCCCCGCACCTGGATGTTGGCCGGATTGAGTGACATGGCGCGCCGGAAATGGGGCCCCGCCTCGGACAACTGCCCGCTCCACAACAGCGCCGCCGCCCTGCCCCAATGGGCCGTGTCGTTGCGGTCGTCACATTGCAATGCTTGCGTGGCGGATTGCAGGCTTGCGTCGCGATAGATGGGATTTGCCGTCATGGCATAGGTGCAGGATTGGGCAATGGCATACCATCCCAGCGCCAGGGCCGATTCAGGATCACGTTCCACCGCTTCCCTGAGGAAGAGCAGGGATTCAAACTCGCGGTGCTGGTTGCACAGTTCACGGCCTTGCAGGAGGCAATCATAGGCCGACCAGTTGCCGGCTGGCTTCTGCCGCGCCTGGCCTGCGCCATCCACCACAAGGCGTTCATCCAGCGCGGCGGCAATCGAGGTTACAACCTCATCCTGGATCGCGAAGATGCTGTCGCGCCCGCGGTCGAAGTTGTCGGCCCACAGGGTGATGCCGCTGTGCACGGCAAGAAGGCGCGCCGTGATGCGGATGCGGTTGCCGGCAAAGCGCAGGCTGCCATCGACGATGTAGCTGACGCCGAAGGCTTCCGCCGCCGTTTGCGGATCAGCCGCGAGTCCCGCCAGTCCATTGACCGCGTGCCGGCCCGTGACGGTGAGCGAGGAAAACCGTGCGAGCGCCGTGATGATGTCTTCCGTGATGCCGGCGCAGAGATAGTCCTGATCGGCACGGCCACCCAGATTGCGGAAAGGAAGCACCGCAAGCCGTGGCCGGCTGTGCCTGTCCGGCGCTGCCTTCGTTCCGGAAGAGCCAGCCGCATCCGGCTGTTTTTCAAACAAATAACCGCGCCGCGGCAGGGTGCGGATCAGCACCTGTCCCTCCGCGCCCAGCGCCAGGCGAATGTCGCGGATGCATTGCGTGACGGAATCCTCCGTCACCGTCACCGTCACATCGTTCCACACCGCATCCAGCAACTCGTCCTTGGGGATGACGCGGCCCGCATGGCGGACGAGATGGCCGAGGAGCGCGAAGGATTTGGGACGAAGCTCGACCGGAGCCTGGCCGCGCCGCAGCACGCCCTTCTCCGTGTCCAGTGTGAAGCCCGCAAAGGAAAAGGCACCGCCAGGGGCGGGCTGAACGACGGCGGCAGGAGGCTCGGTCGCTGCTTTCACCGGGTTTCACCACAACTTCAGGCCGGTTTCAGGACATGAACCCTGAAGTCGCGCCACTGTGCCCCGGCACTCTCCGAAGCCCTGTGGCAACCCCGCCCCTACATCAGGAGCCTGCATACCCCCTTCGCGCGGGCAGCGGGCGTGCGGCAGGGTGCGGACAGGGTGTGAAGACAAAAAAAGGGCGGCATTGCTGCCGCCCGTTCTTGATTTCGGATCAGTAGCGGTACTGTTCGCCCTTGAACGGGCCTTCCGGGGTTACGCCGATGTAGGCGGCCTGTTCGGGCTTGAGTTCTGTGAGCTTGACGCCGAGCTTGCCGAGATGGAGGCGGGCCACCTTCTCGTCCAGCTGCTTCGGCAGCACGTAGACTTCGTTCTTGTACTTGCCGGTGGCGCGGTTGGTGTAGAGTTCCATCTGCGCCAGTGTCTGGTTGGTGAAGGACGCCGACATGACGAAGCTCGGATGGCCGGTGGCATTGCCGAGGTTGACGAGACGGCCCTCCGACAGCAGCACGATGCGGTTGCCCTTGGGGAACTTCACGAGGTCCACCTGCGGCTTGATGTTCACCCACGGGAAGTTCTTCAGTTCCGCCACCTGGATCTCGTTGTCGAAGTGGCCGATGTTGCAGACGATGGCCATGTCCTTCA
>CALMLK010000279.1 GCA_937868035.1 uncultured Alphaproteobacteria bacterium | reverse complement strand
CCTTGCGCAGGTTGAAGAACAGCTTCTTCTGGTTGGCGGTGGTGCCCATCTTCACCAGCGACCACGAGCGCAGGATGAACTCCTGGATCGAAGCCTTGATCCACCACATGGCATAGGTGGCGAGCTTGAAGCCCTTGTCGGGTTCAAACTTCTTCACCGCCTGCATGAGGCCGATGTTGCCCTCGGAGATCACTTCGCCGATGGGCAGGCCGTAGCCCCGGTAGCCCATCGCGATCTTGGCGACGAGGCGGAGATGGCTGGTGATGAGTTTGTGCGCGGCGTCGCGGTCGCCGTGTTCCTTGTAGCGCTTGCCCAGCATGTATTCTTCTTCGGGCGCCAGCATTGGAAACTGGCGGATTTCCTGAAGGTAGCGGCTGAGGCTGCCCTCGCCGGAGGCAATCACAGGAAGTGATGCGGATTTGGCCATTGGTTCCCTTTCCCCGGTGTGTCAACACACCTGACGTAATCCCCCATATAGGAAGCCGTCACGGTTTTAAAAGACGCCGGATCAGTAACAATTTGTAATGTTTCTACGTACCGTTTCTAACGCCGGATTGCAGCCGCAGTTCCTGTTGTAAATGTGACAGGGCCGCAGGCAGCGGCGCCTCGAAGCGCAGCGGCTTCCCCGAAACCGGATGCTCGAAACCCAGCACGGCGGCATGTAAAGCCTGTCCGATCAAGGCGTTAAGGGCCTCTTGTGCATCGGGCGAAAGCCTCGCCCGGGCCGTCTTGTGGCTCCCGCCGTAGACCCCATCCCCCAGCAACGGATGGCCGATATGCGCCATATGCACGCGGATCTGGTGGGTGCGCCCCGTCTCCAGGCGGCAGCGGACGAGGCTGGCGGCGGTGCCATAACGTTCCAGCACCTCGTAGTGGGTGATCGCCTCCCGCGCATCCGGCCGCTTGCTGACCGCCTGCTTCTGCCGGTTCGTCGGGTGGCGGCCAATGCCGGTGACAATGGTGCCCGCCGGCCGCTCCGGCACGCCCCAGACGAAGGCCAGATATTCCCGCTGCAATCGCCCGTCCCGGCCATGGGCGGCGAATTGTTCGGAGAGGGAGTGATGCGCGGCATCCGACTTGGCGACGACGAGGAGGCCAGAGGTATCCTTGTCCAGACGGTGCACGATGCCCGGTCGCTTGACCCCGCCAATGCCGGAGAGCGTGCTGCCGCAATGGGCCAGCAGCGCGTTGACCAGCGTGCCTCCATCGTGGCCGGGGGCAGGGTGCACCACCAGCCCCACCGGCTTGTTGATGACGATTACGTGCTTGTCCTCGAACGTGACATCAACGGCGATGTCTTCCGCCGCAGGCGCGGCCGCAACGGGTGGCGGAATCTTCACCTGCACCATCTGGCCGGCGCGCAACTTCAACGCCGCATCCGAAACCTCTGCCCCATCGACGGTGACGGCACCCTCCGCGATGAGCTTCTGGAACCGCGCACGGCTGTGGCCGGGGAAGACGGCGGCGAGCACGCGGTCAAGCCGGTCCGGCTGCTCCACGGTGGCCGTGAGCGCGTCTGCTGATCCGCCAGGCGGCAAAGCCGTCACTTCGCTGTGCAATGCGCCGCGCCCGAGACGTGGTACTCGGTGGAGAAGGTGGGCATGCTGCCTTCGCGGCCGGTGAAATCGAAATCATCCTCGCCCAGTCCCAGCATCACATAGGGAACGCCGTCGCTCGGTTTCACGTAGTCTATCACCAGCTTCTTTTTCACCTCGCCCCATTTGCCATGGCCGGTGAGTTCCTCGTTGCCGGCATGGACGGTGAGGAAGCGGAACAGCGTTGGCCCGCAGGCGCCATCATCGGCCACACTCACGCCGCAGAAATCCTTGCCGCAGGGCGCCACGTCGATCGACTTGTAGAGGATGCCCTTCTTGCTGAATTTCGGGGCCTCCTCGCTCACCGTCCAGTGCCCGAAATAGGGCGAGACCTCCACGGCGGCGGCAGCACACGCCGACGCCGCTAGGCCAAGGCCCGCAATCAGGATAGACAACGCGTGATGACGGTCGAGAAACATGAAATCCTCCGTGACGCCGCGGCGAAACAGGGATGGCGCTGGGCGGCGGGTGCCGCTGCCATGCCCCTGGCGGTCTTCGTCATCTATACGGCACTCCGGGCCATTTCGGAAAGCTGGAACAACGACGCCTTTCCCGACGCACTGGCGGTGAAGCTGGACCTGCTGCCGCTGCTCTTTCCCGTGCACATGGTGACGGGCGGACTCGCCCTGTTGCTGGTGCCTGCCACCCTGCTGCTGCGCGGCACGCGCTGGCACAGATGGATGGGGCGGCTCACGGCCCTTGATGTTGCCGTCGCGGGCGTGACGGCAATCCCCGTGGCGCTGGAAGCACCGGTGACGCCCGTCTCCGCCGCTGGCTTCGCCACGCAGGCTATGGTGTGGATGGCGCTCTGTGCCGCCGGCATCTGGCAGATCCGCCGCGGCAACGTGGATGCCCACCGCCGCGCCATGCTGCTCATGGCCGCCGTCACCTCCGGCGCCATGTTCTTCCGCATCTACCTCGCTCTCTGGGCGATCTTCGGATGGCGGGCCGGCTTCAAGACCTTCTATGCCTGCGATGCCTGGATGGCCTGGGGCCTGCCGCTTCTGGTGATGCTCTGGCTGACGCGCCCCTCGACAGGCAGGCGCTCTCCGGCAATAAGCACGGCGCGCGCGCAATGAGGACGACGACATGACCAACGACAACACGGCCACCGAAACCTTCGTGCCCACCGCCGGGCAGAAGCGCCTGTTGCGCGTTGTCTACGCCATGGGGATCGCGCTCGCGCTGCTCTTCATCGCCTTGATCGGCGGCATCATCTGGAAAGCCACACAGCCGAAACCCGTGCCCGCGCCGGAAACCCTGTCCATGGGCCTCGGCCTCAAGGCAGGCGACATCAAGGCCGTGGACGTGGATGGCGGCACGCTGGCCATCACCACCGCAAGCGAACTGATCGTCATCGACGCGGCGCGCCGCAAACTCCTGCTGCGTGAACCCCTGTCACCCTGAGCTTGCATTCCCGGAAACGCTTGCCTAAGAGCAGGGCCTGAGAGCTCCCTTCGTCTATCGGTTAGGACGGCAGCCTCTCACGTTGCAAAGACGG
>CALMLK010000278.1 GCA_937868035.1 uncultured Alphaproteobacteria bacterium | reverse complement strand
ATGCTCGCGAGCCTGCGCTCGCTGCCCAATGAACCCTTCGAGGCGGCGGACATCGATGGCGCCACGCCCGTGCAGGCCTTCTTCAAGCTGACGCTGCCGATGATGAGCAAGGTCATCGCCATCGCGGTGCTGATCCGCGGCATCGATCTCATGCGCGCCTTCGACTACGTGAAGGTGATGACGGACTCAGGACCCGGAACGGCCACAGAAACGATGACCAGCTATGCGGGCCGCATCTATTTCGGCAATGCCGACTTCCCCTATGCCTCGACGATCTCGCTGATGACGCTGCTCCTCGTCATCATCACCTCCACCCTCTTCATGCGCATTTTCAAGGTGAAGCTCTGATGGAACTGTCCCGGCGCTGGCAGCTTTTGCGCGATGCGGTGGCGGTGTTCGTCACCGGCATCTTCATGTTCCCCATCTTCTGGTGGGCGTTGACCTCGATCAAGCCCATCTCCGCCGTGTTCGACAAGGACCGGGTGGTGTGGTTCGACTTTGTCCCGACGCTCATCAACTACGCCGTCACGCTGTTCGGGCGCTCGCGTTCGCAGCTTGCGATCGACGAAGGCCTCGGCATGGGCGTGGCCGGTGCTGATTCCTATGACTCGCGCCAGTCGCTGCTCGATTCGATCATCATCTCGGTGGGCTCCACGGTCCTCACCATGATCGTGGCCGTGCTCGCGGCCTATGCGCTGTCGCGCATGCGCTTCCGTGGCCGGGACATGTTCCTCAACTGGGTGCTGGGCCAGCGCTTCATGCCGCCCATCGCCATTCTCGTGCCGATGGTGACGATCTATGCGGGCCTCGGCATGCGCGACAACCAGAACCACTTCCTCGGCTATGTCGGCATCATCCTCATTTATGCGCTGATGAACCTGCCCATTGCGCTGTTGCTGCTCAAGTCGTTCTTCGACGACGTGCCGCACGATGTCGACCAGGCCGCGATGATCGACGGTGCCACGCGCTGGCAGAGCTTCGCCAAGATCGTGCTGCCCATGGTCAAGGGCGGTGTCGCCGCCGCCGCCGTGCTGTGCTTCATCTTCTCATGGACGGAATTCCTGCTGTCGCTGTTCCTCACGACGGAAATCCGCACCATCCCCGTCAAGATTTCAACCTTCGTCACTTCCACCGGCAACGAGTGGGGCTTCATCACGGCGCTGGGCACAGCGGCCGCGATCCCGAGCTTCATCTTCATCCTGCTGGTGCAACGCCATCTGGTCCGCGGCCTCACTCTGGGCTCCCTGAAGGAGTGATGCCGCGAACGAGAACCTGAACTCTAAACCATTGGGAGGATATTCATGAGCTTTAGAGAGTACGACAAGAAAACCTACATTGCGGACCTGGCCCGCGATTTCGCCGCGCGCCGCATTTCCAAGCGGTCCTTCCTCAAGAAGGCCGGCCTTGCCGGCGTGGGCTTCTCGGCCTTCAATCTCGCCCTTCTCGGCAATGTGCGCCGTGACCGCGGCTTCACGCTGGGCGAAGAAGCCATGGCGCAGGACGCCGACATCATGAAGTGGCTGAAGGATGTCTCGGGTCCGTTCAAGGGCACGAAGATCCGCTACACCTCGGAAGCGACGCCGCCGACGGTGGTGCTCGACAAGCTGAAGGGCGAATTCACTGAAGCCACGGGCATCGAAGTCGAAATCGAAATCGTGCCGCTCGAGCAGGTTCTCGCCAAGGCCACGCAGGACGTGCAGGGCCAGCTCGGTTCCTACGACATCTACTATCTCGACCAGTCGTGGGTCGCGACTTTCAGCCAGGACACGGTTGACCCCGTGCAGTACTACAAGGACAAGCCGGACCTGGCCATGCCGGGCTTCGACTTCGACGACTTCTCGAAGCCGCTCGTCGAAGGCCTTGCCATGTATGACGGCCACTGGGTCGGCATTCCCTTCGACATTCCGATCATGACCACGATGTACCGCAAGGACATCCTGGAGAAGCACAAGATCGCTCCGCCGAACACGCCGGAAGAATTCCTGGCCGCGGCGCAGATGATCACGGAAGCCGAAAAGGCCAACGGCATCTTCGGTACGGGCCTCCAGGCCAAGTCGGGCCACTACTCGCTCGAATGCGACTGGACGCAGGTTGTCTGGAACGCCGGCGGCTCCATCTTCGGCGCCGACAAGAAGTTCAAGGGCAACGACGAAGCAGGCATCAAGGGCCTGCAGCTGTACCAGGAACTGCTCAAGAACGCCCCGCCCGAATCCACCAACTCCACCTGGGACGGCCAGTTCCAGATGGGTGCTGCCGGACAGGTCGCCCTCATCAACTCGTGGGATGAATTCTTCCCCGGTTGGGATGCGGCCGATTCCAAGGTGCAGGGCCTGTGGGAAGCCAAGCGCCCGATCCGTGGTCCGAAGTATCGCACCCCGGCGGAAGCAGGCTTCGGTGAAATCCCGAACGCCGGCCACCAGGGCGGTTCGCTCCTCGGCCTGTCCAAGTACTCCAAGAACGTGGACGCCGCCTGGATCTTCATGCAGTGGGCCTGTTCGAAGGACATCATGACACGTTGCACGCTGGGCGGTGGTTTCGCTCCGATGCGCCTGTCGTCCTTCGCCGATCCGCGCGTGAAGGCCAAGGAAGTCGTCGGCCCCGGCACGACGCGCCACCTGCCTGTCGTGAAGGAAATCATCGACAACGACATGGCTTCCGAACCCGACATGCCGCTGTGGGCTGGCTTCTCGAACAACGAGATCCCGGTGAACCTCGGCAAGCTGCTGACGGGCCAGGACTTCGGCGGCGACGCCAAGAAGTGCATGGACACGATCGCCTCGGCGATCGACGCCGCAGTGGCCGAAGCGGGTCTCTGAGACAAGACTAGAAGCCTTTCCCCGCATCCAGAGCGGGGGAAGGTTTCATTGGCTGGCAGGAGATCCGCGCGCCGGATCTTCCGCCAGTTCCCGCGCTGCCGCCGGAGAGACCGGCGCTCCGCACACCAGGCGCACCCCTTCCGGACCCGCAGGATTCATGACCCCCGATCTCGTCATCGGCATCGACCAGTCAACGACCGCGACGAAGGCCATTGCCTTCGACAGGCGCGGGCGCATTGTCGCGGAAGGCCGGGCTGCCGTTCCCATTTCCAATCCGCGCATGGGCTGGTTCGAGGAAGAGGTTTCGGACTGGACGGGCTCCACCGCAAAGGCGCTGAAACTTCTCACCCGGAAAATTGCCAGGGACCGCATCGCCGCAGTTTCGATTTCCAACCAGCGCGAGAGCTTCGCGCAATTCGACAAGACCGGAAAGGCGCTCCGTCCCGGCACGCTGTGGCTTGATGAGCGCGCCCATGTGGAGGTGAAGGAAATCGCCGACGAGGTGGGCTCCGACAGGCTGCACCTGCTCTCCGGCATTCCCGACGATGTCACGCCCTGCCGCACGCGCTGCCGCTGGTTCTCCAAGAACGAAGCGAAGATGTGGGGCAAGACCGCCAAGACGGCGGAAGTGCATGGCGTGCTCACCCATTTCCTCACCGGGGAATGGAAGACATCCATTTCCTCTGCCAGTCCCATGGGCCTGCTTGATGCCAAGACCTATGACTGGTCCGACACGCTCATGGCGGCGGCGAAGGTGCGGCGCGACATGCTGCCGGCCCTCGTTCCTTCGGGCGAGGTGATGGGCCTCGTCACGGCGGAGGCCGCAAGGATCACGGGCCTCAAGGCCGGAACGCCCGTGGTTGCCGGCGGCGGCGATGGCCAATGCGCCGGCGCCGGAGCGAACACCTTCCTCAAGGGCCGCGCCTACCTCAATCTCGGCACGGCGGCCGTCTCCGGCAGCTACGGCGAGGCCTATGCGGTGGACCGTTCCTTCCGCAGCCTCGTGGCGGTGGGTGAAACGGGCTTCAGCTACGAAACGGCGATCCGCACCGGCACTTATCTGCTGACGTGGCTCGTCGAACGCATCTTCCACCAGAACGCGGCCAAGAATCCGAACATCTTCGCCGAACTGGAAGGCGAAGCAAAGGCGGTGCCCATCGGTTCACGCGGGCTTGTCATGCTGCCCTATTTCTCCGGCATCATGACGCCCTATTGGGACACGGATGGCCGGGGCATGTTTGCGGGCCTCTCCGGCAGCCACACACGCGCCGACCTCTATCGCGCCCTGATGGAGGGGATTGCCATGGAACAGGCGATGATGACCAATCGCGTGGCGGAAGTGACGAGCCCCATCGACCATTTCGCCATTGTCGGCGGCGGCTCGAGATCCGACCTGTGGTGCCAGATCGTTGCCGATGCCTCGGGCCGCGACGTGAAGCGCCTGGAAACCGTTGAGGCGTCTGCATTGGGTGCGGCCATGGCCGCCGCCAAGGGCGCGGGCTGGTTCAAGACGCTTCCCGCAGCCGCTGCCGCCATGAGCGGAAAGCCCACGAAGACCTTCCGTCCACGGACGAAAGAATCGAAGGCCTATGCCGAACTTCTCTCCATCTACAAGGAACTCTGGCCGCAGGTTTCAGGATGGAATGCGAAGCTGCAGGATTTTGCCCGGAGGCAAGGCTGATGAACGCCAATCCCACGTCCATCACCGGCAAGACCGACTGGAACAGCCTCATCCGCGAAGTGATCTCGGGAGAATGGCGCGACCCCGCCACGGGCAAGCGCTGCGAGGTGCCCTTCGAGACCATCCGCATCGAGGAATCGCTCGATGGCGGTGCCGCCGACCTGGTGGCGCCACTCAAGATCGGCCGCAAGCTGGCGGTTGTTTCCGACACCAATACGCTCGAGGCCATGGGCCGCCGCGTGGCCAAGGAATTGCGGGGCTGGACCGATGTGGAAGAAATCGTCTTCCCCGGTGACACCCATTGCGACGAGCCGACCATCGCCCTGATGCAGGAGAAGACGCGCCACTGCGACGGCTGCGTGGTGGTGGGCTCCGGCTCGCTTTCCGACACGGTGAAGTATGCGACCTTCAAGGACGGGCGAAAATATGTGAGCTTCGCCACCGCGGCCTCGATGAACGGCTATGGCGCCGGCACGGCATCGGTCACGCTCGCCAACGGCTACAAGACCAGCGTTTCGGCGCAGGCGCCGCGGGCGGTGTTCGTGGACCTCAAGGTCAATGCCGCGGCCCCGCCGTGGCTTTCGGCGGCGGGCTTCGGTGATTCCATCGTGCGCCCCGTGGCGCAGGTGGAATGGTGGGCGGCGCATCGCCTGCTCGGCACGGCCTATTCGCAGACCCCCTTCGACCTCTTCCACGTGGAGAAGGACGAGGACCTGATGATCAAGACCTCGCCCGGCTACAAGACGGGCTCGATCGAGGCCAACGGCTATCTCTACCGCGTGCTGGTGCTGGCGAGCTTCGGCAACAACATCGTGGGGTCGTCGCATTCGGGCTCCATGGGCGAGCACCAGATTTCGCACTGGATCGACATGTTCGCGGGTGCGGCCCACCCCGGCACGACGCATGGCCAGCAGGTCGGTGTTGCCACGGTGACGCTGGCGCGCCTGCACCGCTTCCTCCTGTCACTCGACAAGGCCCCGCAGATCAAGGCAACGCAGATTTCGGAAACCGATTTCGTCCAGCGCTATGGCGCAAGCATCGGCCGCATGATGTTTGCCGAGGCAAAGAAGAAGTCCTTCGACACGGAAGGTGCGGCGCGCTTCAACCGCCGCCTTGCCGAGGTGTGGCCGCAGCTGCGCGCCGAACTGAAGGCGATGATGATCGACCCGGATGAACTCCAGCACATGCTGAGGGAGGCGGGTGGCCCCGTCACCGCAAGCGATCTCGGCCTGCCGCGCGACATCTGGCGCCGGGCCATGAAACATGCCCGCGACATCCGCAACCGCTGGTCCTTCCTGGACCTCGCCGATGACGCCGGGCTTCTCGACGATTTTCTCACACACGATCCGCAATAGGGACCGCATCCATGGCATCCGTCACGCTCCGCAACATCCGCAAGAACTACGGCAACCTCGAAGTCATTCATGGTGTTGACCTCACCATCGACGATGGCTCCTTCGTGGTGCTGCTGGGGCCATCCGGCTGCGGCAAGTCCACGTTGCTGCGCTCGATTGCGGGATTGGAAAGCATTACATCGGGCGACATCTCCATCGGCGGGCGCCGCGTCAATGACGAGCATCCGAAAGACCGCGACATCGCCATGGTGTTCCAGAACTACGCGCTCTATGCGCACATGAACGTCAAGGACAACATGAGCTTCTCGCTCAAGCTGGCCAAGCGTCCGCAGAGCGAGATCGACGAGAAGACGTCCTGGGCCGCAAAGATCCTCAACCTCGAACCCTACATGGCGCGATTCCCCCGCGAGCTTTCGGGCGGGCAGCGCCAGCGTGTTGCCATGGGCCGGGCCATTGTGCGCAACCCGGCGGTGTTCCTGTTCGACGAACCGCTTTCCAACCTCGATGCCAAGCTGCGCGTGCAGATGCGCACCGAGATCAAGGAGCTGCACGAACGCCTGAAGACGACGACCGTCTACGTGACGCACGACCAGATCGAAGCCATGACCATGGCCGACAAGATCGTCATCCTGCGCGATGGCGTGATCGAGCAGGAGGGTTCGCCACTGGAGGTCTATGACCATCCGGCCAATCTCTTCGTCGCCTCGTTCATCGGCTCGCCGGCCATGAACCTGATCAAGGGCACGGTGAGCAAGGGAGCTGTCGTTGCCGCCAATGGCGCCCGGCTGCCCCTGCCACCCAAGGACCACCGCGCCACGGAAGGCCAGAAGGTGGTCTATGGCATCCGCCCGGAAGACCTGGAACTGGGCAAGGGTTTCGACATCGCGCTCTCGGTCACGGAACCCACGGGGCCGGAGCTGCATGTCTATGGTGATCTCGGCGAGGAAGAAATCTGCGCCGTGCTGCGCGAACGCGCCGACCTCAAGCGCGGCTCCAAGGTGAGCCTGGCGCCGCGTCTCGACCGCGTCCACCTCTTCGACGCCGATTCAGGCAAGGCACTGTGAGATTGCCGTTGTGAGCAAGACCGTCACCATCCTGGGGGCTGGCGTCATGGGATCCGCCATGGTGTTGCCCTTCGCCGACCGGGGCATGCACGTGCGGCTTGTCGGCACCCATCTCGACCGCGCCATCATCGACAGCGTGAAGGCGAGCGGCCTCCATCCCAAGCTGAACGTCACGCTGCCGAAGACCGTGCAGGCCTTCCATCACGAAGACCTGGCCAAGGCCGTGGGAGATGACACCGATTTCATCCTGCTGGGCGTGGCCTCGGCGGGGGTGGAGTGGGCCATCGACAAGCTGGCAGGCGTGCTGAAGAAAGCGACGCCCGTGATCATGATCACCAAAGGCATGTCGCCGGAGCCGGCGGGCCTCGGGGCCTTCCCCGACGTGGTGCAGGCCGCCTTGCAGACGCGGCTCGGATTCAAGCTGCCCGTCGCTGCCATTGGCGGACCCTGCATTGCCGGTGAACTGGCTGTGCGGCGGCAGACCGGCACTGTCATCGTGTCGCGCGATGAAGGGTTGGCGCAGAGCTTCGCCCGCGATTTCGAGACGGACTATTATCATCCCCGCACCTCCACCGACATGATGGGCGTGGAGGCTTGCGCCGCCTTCAAGAATTTCTTCGCCATCGCCGTGGGCTGGGCCCATGGCAAGCTGGAAACCCTGCCGGAGGCGGAGAACAAGGGCCGCAACA
>CALMLK010000277.1 GCA_937868035.1 uncultured Alphaproteobacteria bacterium | reverse complement strand
GCAACCTGAGTTCACCCATGACCAACATCTTCAGCGGCACCATCCCAGCCCTCATGACGCCCTGCGCGGCAGACGGCAGCCCCGATTTCGAGGCCCTTGTCCGCATGGGCAAGCACATGATCACCGAAGGCATGTCGGCGGTTGTCTATTGCGGCTCCATGGGCGACTGGCCGCTCCTGACCGATGAGCAGCGCATGGACGGCGTGGCGAAACTGGTGAAGGCCGGCATTCCCGTGATCGTTGGCACCGGAGCCCAGAACTCCCTGCGAGCCGCCGCACTAGCGGCCCACGCAAGGAAAGTCGGCGCCAGGGGTCTCATGATCATCCCGCGCGTGCTCTCGCGGGGAACCTCCGTCGCCGCCCAGAAGGCGCACTTCGAAGCCGTTCTCACGGCGGGCGAAGGCCTTCCCTCGGTCATCTACAACAGCCCGCATTATGGCTACGAAACGCGCGCTGATCTCTTCTTTGCGTTGCGCGAAAAACACGCAAACCTCGTGGGCTTCAAGGAATTCGGTGGGGCGGCAGCACTCCGCTACGCCGCCGAACACATCACCGGCCATGACCAGTCGCTCACCTTGATGGTGGGTGTTGATACGCAGGTCTTCCACGGTTTCGTGAATTGCGGCGCGACTGGCGCCATCACGGGCATCGGCAATGTGTTGCCGCGCGAAGTGCTGCGCCTTGTGGACTTGTGCACCCGCGCCGCCACGGGCGATGCGGAGTCGCGCCGTCTCGCTCTTGAACTGGAGCAGGCACTTGGCGTGCTGTCGTCTTACGACGAGGGCACCGATCTCGTGCTCTATTACAAGCGCCTGATGGTGCTGGCCGGCTTTGCCGAATACGGCCGCCACTTCATCGCCACCGATAAGCTCTCGGCCAGCCAGCAACACTATGCCGACACGCAATACAAGCTGTTCAAGGACTGGTACGCCAACTGGCCGGGCCGCGGCTGATGCTGCGGGTGATCGACAGCCACACGGAAGGTGAGCCGACCCGCGTGGTGATGGAGGGTGGCCCCGATCTGGGGGATGGCCCGTTGGCCGAACGCCGCGCCCGCTTCGCCCGTGAGTTCGATTCCTTCCGCCGCAGGGTCGTGCTCGAACCGCGCGGTCACGAGGCTCTCGTGGGTGCACTGCTCTGTGAACCCCACGACAAGAGCTGCACGGCGGGGGTGATCTTCTTCAACAATGAAGGTTATCTCGGCATGTGCGGCCATGGCACCATCGGCCTTGCCGTGACGCTGGCCCATATGGGCCGCCTGTCACCGGGCCGCCATCGCATCGACACGCCGGTCGGTGTCGTCACCGTCGATCTCCTCAGCCCCACCGAAGCCGAAATCGAGAATGTGCCAAGCTACCGCCACGCCCACGCCGTGAGTGTGGACGTGCCCGGACACGGAACGGTGAGCGGCGACGTGGCCTGGGGCGGCAACTGGTTCTTTCTCTGCAAATCATCACCATGTCCTGTCGACGAAAAACACCTGACGGACCTGACGGTCTTTTCGATCGCCGTGCAGAAGGCGCTCCGCGCGCAAGGCATTACCGGCGCGTTTGGCCAGGAGATCGATCACATCGAAGTCTTCGGTCCGGCGCTGGCCGGTGGTGACAGCCGCAGCTTCGTGCTCTGTCCGGGCGGTGCCTTTGACCGCTCACCCTGCGGCACCGGCACCAGCGCCAAGCTCGCCTGCCTCGCAGCCGATGGCGTTCTGCCACCGGGTCAGGAATGGGTGCAGGAGAGCGTGACTGGCGGAACGTTCCGCGCCCGCTACCGTCGTGATGAGCAAGGTCAGGTCATCGCCCGCATCCGTGGCCGCGCCTTCGTCGTCAACGAAGCCACTCTCATCCGCCATCCCGATGATCCGTATGCGGATGGTTTCCGCACGGTGTAAATGTCAACGGGCCATCTCCCGTAACCCCTCGATGGTCCGCCCCCTCCACCCGCGATCCTCTCACCGGCACGTCCGGTACCAGCCCATGTCCACATGGAAATGGTCGGCGTGGTCGGCGTTGTAGTCGGGTGACAGCGTCACGTTGAACCAGTCGCAAAGCGAGGAGCGCACGGCACGGAGGAACGTTGCGGTGTTGCCACCCGTGGCCCAATCTTTCTTCACCGAGATCACCGCGCTGTTCCCCAGCCTGAACCCCGAGATGTCGAAGGCATTGGCGGTGGCGTGCTCGCTCATGTGGCTTTTCCCACGCATGGTGCGGCAGCTGTACGAGCCGAAATGCGTGACTTCCGCTACAGGCTGCCCCAGCAAGCGCCGTGCAAGGGGTTGCAAGCCGTGGCGCTCCCACATGTAGAGCCGCGCCGCCATCACGCAGCGCGTTTCCTCGGGACGGAGTCTTGCCTGCGAGAGCCGCGAGAGAAGGACGCCACCGCTCACCACACAGGCAGCCGCCCCATGATCCGCGCGGATGCTGGCAGGAAGCCCCGCCCGCCGCAGGGCGACGGCACAACCCTCCGGATCGGCCTCAGCCAGACGCAACTGCCAATCCGTCATGAAATTGGGCGTTTGATCGAGATCAGGCAGCGCCAGCGGATCATAGGCCCGCGGCCATTCATAGACACCGAGCCGCGAAAGGGGATAGGAAACCGCCAGCAAAACCAGCACGCCCAGCAGGGCGCGGGTGGCAACGCGCAGGGCTAGGGAGCCGTTTTGCCGCATGCCGCCCTTGCTACCTTCGCCGAATTTGCCATTGTGCACTGCACCGGATAAAACACCTGCCACAACAATCAGGACCACAAGATGGCTGAAATCAAACCGGCTGCAAATCCCCAGCGGCCCTTGTCACCGCACCTGCAGATTTACCGCCCCATGCTATCGATGACGATGTCGATTGCCCACCGGGCCACGGGCATCGCGCTCTACGGCGGCAGCATCCTGCTGGTCTGGTGGTTTGCCGCTGCAGCGCAGTCCGATTCCTATTTCGATCTCGTGCAGGCCTTCTTCAACCACTGGTTCGGCCGCATCGTGCTGTTCGGCTTCAACTGGGCGCTGATCCATCATGCCCTCGGCGGCATCCGCCACTTCATCTGGGACATGGGCCAGGGCTTCAAGCTGTCGACGGTGGAATGGATGGTGCGCGCCAACCTCATCGGCTCCATCGTCCTCACCATCCTTCTCTGGGCCGTCGCTTACGGAGTGAAGCCATGATCATCGATCCCGGCATGAAGACGCCGCTCAAGAAGGTGAAGGGCTTTGGTTCGGCCAAGTCCGGCACCGATCATTTCTGGCAGCAGCGGGCCACCGCCGTCGCCAACCTGCCGCTCATGGCCTTCATGGTGGGCTTCGTGATCTGGCATCTCGGCGCCACCCGCGCGGAGGTGATCGCCTCGCTGCATCATCCGGTCGTGGCGCTGCTCCTCATCATGGGCCTCGCATCGGCCTTCTGGCACATGCGCCTCGGCCTCCAGGTGGTGATCGAGGATTACCTGCATTCGCATCTCACCAAGTTCTCGGCCTTGGCCCTCAACATCGCCGTGGCGACATCGTTCTTCGCCGTTTCAGCCTATTCCATTCTCAAGATGAGCTTCGCACCCTGATGGCCGCCGCAGATATCAAGAAGAAGGCACCCAAGTCCGTCACGGCCGGTGGCCGCGCCTATCCCATCGTTGACCACACCTTCGACGTGGTGGTCGTGGGCGCTGGTGGTTCCGGCTTGCGCGCCGCGCTGGGCGCCTCGCAGGCCGGATTGAAGACCGCCTGCATCTCCAAGGTCTTTCCCACGCGCTCGCACACGGTGGCGGCGCAGGGCGGCATCGCCGCCTCGCTCGCCAACATGGGCGCGGATGACTGGCGCTGGCACATGTACGACACCGTCAAGGGTGCCGA
>CALMLK010000276.1 GCA_937868035.1 uncultured Alphaproteobacteria bacterium | reverse complement strand
TGCTGGAGCAGGCGGGGCCCTATGGCTCGGGCCACCCGTCACCCATGTTCGTCTTCCCGGCGCACCGCGTCATCTACGCGGATACGGCGGGGAGCGATCACGTCCGCTGCACCGTGGTGGCCGCCGACGGCACGCGCATCAAGGCCATCGCCTTCCGCGCCATGGGCACGGAACTGGGGGAATTGCTGCTTTCGGAGCGCCAGTTTCCGCTCCACATCGCCGGGCGGCTGGTGGCAGATGAATGGGGGGCGAAGCGCGTTCCCAGCCTCCAGATCGAGGATGCCGCGCCCGTTCGCTGAAGTTGTGTCTTGGTGCTTGCCAAGCCGGATTTCGCCACCTATAGAGCGGCGGCCTTCGGTGATTTGTCACCGTCTGGCATCCCAGTGCGCCCTTCGTCTATCGGTTAGGACGGCAGCCTTTCACGTTGCAAAGACGGGTTCGACTCCCGTAGGGCGCGCCACTTTTCTCCCGTATCCGCGGAGCTTTCCATGTTTGATGATCTGAAGGGCAAGGCCGTTGTGGTGACGGGCGGCGTCACAGGTATTGGCGGCGCCGTGTCGCTTGCCTTTGCAGCCGCGGGCGCCCGCGTGCTGGCGCATTACCACGCCGGTGGCGACGAACTCAAAGCTGTCGAGGCAGCAGGCATCAAGACCATCAAGCTCGACCTGACTCAGAAGGGTGGCCCTGACGCCTTGATGGCCGAAGCGTTGAAGCAGTTCGGCCGCATTGATGTCCTGGTCAACAACGCCGGCACGCTGGTGGCGCGCACCGCCCTTGCCGATCTCACCGATGATTTCATCGACAAGGTGTTCGATGTGAACTGCCGCCAGCTCGTCCATTGCAGCCGCCTCGCGGCCAACGAGATGATCAAGCAGAAGGACGGCACCATCATCAATGTCACGTCTATCGCCGCGCGGCAGGGCTCCAGCGCGGGTGGCAGCATCTATGCGGGCGCGAAGGGCTTCGTTTCGTCCTTCACCAAGACCATTGCGAAGGAACTGGTGGGCCATGGCATTCGCGTCAACGCGGTGTCGCCGGGCACGATCTACACCGCCTTCCACAGCCGCTATTCCAGCGCGGAGAAATTGGCCGCAACCGCCAAGACCATTCCCATGCAGCGCCTCGGAACGGCGGAGGATTGCGCCGGCACGTTCCTCTATCTCGCCAGCGGCAAGGCCTCCGGCTACGTCACCGGCCAGGTGATCGAAGTGAACGGCGGACAATTGATGCCGTGATCGCGTCAGGCGATCGCAAGTTGCCGGACACGCCGGACGTCATCGCACCCGACGGCTCGGAAGTGCGGCTTCTCTCTGCAACGGTCCGGGGCTCCATGGCGCATTTCCGCCTTGCGCCGGGGCAGGTGGCCAAGGCCATTGTCCATCGCACTGTCGATGAAGTCTGGTACGTGAGCGCTGGCCGTGGCCGCATCTGGCGGAAGTCGGGCAGTGATGAGTCGATCATCCACCTTGAGCCCGGCCTCTCCCTCACCATTGCCGTCGGCACCGCCTTTCAATTTCGCTGCGACGGCGACACGTCACTCGACATCATCGGCGTGACCATGCCGCCGTGGCCAGGCGACGGCGAAGCGCAGTTCGTGGACGGCGTCTGGTAGACTACCAGCTGCCCGTGTTGGGCATGCTGAGCCATGGCTCCTGCGGTGTCAGCGCGCCGCCCTTGTTCAGCACCTCGATCGAAATTCCATCCGGCGTCTTGATAAAGGCCATGCGGCCGTCGCGCGGCGGGCGGTTGATGGTGACGCCTTGCGCCTGCAGCTTCGCGCAATAGTCGTGCACGTTGTCGACCTCGATGGCGAGGTGGCCGAAATTGCGCCCGCCCGTGTAGGCCTCGGGGTCCCAGTTGTAGGTGAGTTCGACAGGTGCATCCGGGCTTTCGGGCGCGGCCACGAACACCAGCGTGAAGCGGCCCTTTTCATTCTCGTAGCGCCGCTGCTCCACGAAGCCGAGCTTGTTGATGAAGAAGTCCAGAGACTGCTCAAGGTTGGAGACGCGGATCATGGTGTGGAGATATTTCATGTGGCTGCCTTTCGGGTGAGTCGCAGCCAAATTGCCAGACTGGTGATTCGTTTGTCCAGCATCGTGCTGTGAACATTCCGCCCCCGCATTGCATCAAGTCCGTGAGCATCCGCAAAAAACTTTGCGAAGATGCGCAACAAGTGCCGGAATTACGGACACTTTTTCACGTGACCAGTGGCGACGTCGCAAGTTGGCGATGCAGCGCTGGCGAGTTATCAACGCCACGACTCCGAGACGCTGTACAAATCGTTAAATATTTGTTCAAAGTTTCCCGGCGGGGCTGGGGCTAAAGCCCGCAGGGGTTGGTATGTAATGGCGGCAAAAGAAGAAAGCGCGGCGGTTGCCGGGCACGTGGGGCAGGTGACTGCGGAACCAGTCGTCAACATCATCCGTGTTGATGGTCTTGTGAAGTGGTTCGATGTTGGCCGTGGCTATGGCTTCATCATCCCCGACAATGGACTTCCCGACATTCTGCTCCACCTGTCGTGTCTCAAGCGCGACGGCTTTGACGCGCCGCTGGAAGGCACGCGCATCGCCTGCGAAGTGGTGGCCCGCCAGAAGGGCTATCAGTGCCTCAAGGTGCTGTCGGTCGATCATTCCACGGCCATTCATCCCGTCGAACGCAAGGCCCGCACACATTCGGAAGTCTCGGCCTCAACAGGCTGGGTCCGCGCCCGCGTGAAGTGGTTCAACCGCGCCCGCGGTTTCGGCTTTGCCACGGAAGGTGACGGGCTTGGCGACATTTTCGTGCACATGGAAGTGATGCGCAAGACGGCCGTTGCCGAACTGATGCCCGACCAGTGGATCTATGTGCGCTACGGCGACAGTCCCAAGGGCAAGATGGCGACGGAAGTGCGCCTCTCGCTCGAAACCGGTCCCGCGCACACCAACTGATTTTCGGCTTCAGCCGCATTTTCGCTGCAATCCCCATCGACACGGGTGCCTATGAGGCTGCTTCGTACTGTATTTTGTCTGGTCGTGTTGTGCGCGTTGTCCGTGTTGCCAGGCTATGCCCTGTCCCAGGAACCGGCGCGCATCGAGCCTGTGACTGTGGTCACGGCCAAGCAGGCCCAGATTTTCGATACGGAAGTTGCCGATACGGATGACCTGCGGGCCCGCGGCCTCATGTTCCGCCACAAGTTGCCGGAAGACCGCGCCATGCTGTTCGACTTCGGCGATCCGCGCCCGGCCGCCATGTGGATGAAGAACACCTACATCTCCCTCGACATGCTCTTCATCCGTGCCGATGGCTCCATCGCTGCCGTGGCCGAGAACACCGAGCCGCTGTCACTGCAGACCATCAGCGTGCAGGAGCCCGTAAAGGCCGTCCTTGAGGTTGCCGCCGGCACCGTGAAACGTCTGGGCATCCAGCGCGAAGACAAGGTTTTCCATCCGATCTTCAAGGAAGAGGAAGATCAGGCCGTGGTGCCGCAACCCTGATGCTCAAGGCTTGCGGAGCGGGGGTGAACCCGTTATTGCCAGCCATCGAAGGTCACGTCGGGGCGTAGCGCAGTCTGGTAGCGCACCTGCCTTGGGCGCAGGGGGTCGCGAGTTCGAATCCCGCCGCCCCGACCACCTTCGCGCCGCCCCCGGGCG
This sequence comes from uncultured Alphaproteobacteria bacterium, assembly GCA_937868035.1. Taxonomy (GTDB): domain Bacteria; phylum Pseudomonadota; class Alphaproteobacteria; order Rhizobiales; family Aestuariivirgaceae; genus Aestuariivirga. The sequence goes on along the minus strand of CALMLK010000276.1, from coordinate 2,545 downwards.
GAACAAATTTGATGAGGTTGAGAATGTCCGCGCGCATCTACAAGCCCTCCCGCAACGCCATGCAGTCCGGCAAGGGCAAGACGGATTATTGGGTGCTGGAGCACGAGCAGGAAACCAGGCGCGTCGCAGACCCACTGATGGGCTGGACTTCGACCGCCGATACGGTCACCCAAGTGAAGCTGACCTTCGATACGCTGGAAGAAGCCGAGACCTACGCCCGCCGCAAGGGTCTGGCCTATGTGGTTCAGGCCCCGCCGCCCGTGCGCGCCCAGAAAAAATCCTATTCCGACAATTTCCGTTTCGGCCGCACCGAAAACTGGACGCACTGAACATCCGCAGCGTCCAGCCCGGACCCCGTAGCTCAGCTGGACTAGAGCAAGTGCCTTCTAAGCACTAGGTCGCTGGTTCGAATCCAGCCGGGGTCGCCATTCCTGAAAAATCGTTCGCCACGTTCCGCGTTCGCAGATTGCGCTTCCCCGCGCGTGTTTGACTGTTGCGCAAAAAGAAACCGGCGCCGCGAAGCGCCGGTTTTGCCGTCCCGAAATTGAGCAGGGGATCAGTAGCGGTAGTAGAAGCCCGCGCCGAAGATCCACGGATCGAGTTCGACCTTGCCGGAGGTCACAGCGCCGTTGTTCACGCTGACCTTGGTGTCGAGGAAGAGCTTCTTGACGTCGAGGTTGACGCCCCAGTTGTCGCCGGCGGCGATGTCCACGCCCGCCTGCAGGGCCCAGCCGAACGCGTTCTTGTAGTCCACGCTGGCGAACTGGCCGTCGTTCTCGTTGTAGAAAATGGTGTAGTTCACGCCGGCACCGATGTACGGCTTGATCGCATCGGTGACGTTGAAGTGATACTGGGCCGTCAGCGTCGGCGGCAGCAGCATCACGTTGCCGAGGTTGAGGCCGGCGAGGCCGCCCGTCGCGCCATCGACGTCATGTTTGGTCGTGCCGAGGATGAGTTCAGCCGCCAGGTTTTCCGTGAAGAAATAGCTGATGTCGAGTTCGGGAACGATCGCATCACCCACATCGACGTTGCCGGGAACCGTGAGGTGAGCCTTCTCGTCGGGCATCACGTAGATGCCACGCAGGCGGAACATCCAGGGGCTGAGGCCGGAATCGGCCGTCACGTCAGCAGCGGAAGCTGTTCCAGCGAATGCAGCAAAGCCAGCGGCCAGTCCGAGAGCCACAAGGCTCAAAGTCTTCTTGTTCATCAGTATTCTCCTTCATTCGGACTCACGCTGAACCTCGCGTGCGCCCCCGCGACCGGGTTAATCGCGCGGGAAGGAGTGGATTTGATCTGGATCAAATGAGACTGCGACAGTTATGCCCAGCACGCAGAGCTTCTGCAAACTGTTGTAATTGCGCAACGATTTCGCAACTGAACAAGTCACTGAACAGCAAAATTGCTGACAGATTGTCCTGTCAGTTTGTCATGAAGTCTCCGCACTTCGGCGCGGCGGAATTGCCCCATGGCATGATCGGCACGGCAGACGTCGAATTCTTGGGGCTGCCTTCGATCAGCTTGTCCGTGTAGGAAAGATAGACCAGCACATTGTTCTTCACGTCGCAGCCGCGCACGATCTGCATCTTCTTGAAGAACAGCGAGCGGCGCTGACGATACATCTCGTGGCCTTGCTCGAACTTTTCCTTGATGACGATCGGCCCCACCTGTCGGCAGGCGATCGAAACGTCCGAAACCTCTTCGGCGAAACCGGCCAAGCCCGACCAGCCCCCGATTTCCGGCACGGTGAAATAGCAGGCAACGCCTTCGACGCCCGGATCATTGATGGTGTAGGTCGCAAGCTTCGCATCCGGCGAAAGCAGCCGCCACACCGTCGTCTTCTTGAAGATCAGGTCCGGGTCATCCTGTTCCTGCGCCACGGCGGGCAGTGCAAGGCAGAAGAGGGCAATGAGGCTGGTCGCAAGTTTGCGCATGGTGGGTTCTCCGCTCGAGCCCCACAGATAAGGTTTGCAGGCGGCATTGCAAGGTTTGCGCGACTCAATAGCGCGCCAGCACGGCGGCGATCTCATCCTGAACGGCCTGCGTCAGCGGTGCGGGCGCTGTTGCAGTGAGGCGAATGCGGAGGTCGTCATCAATGCGGAGAGCCAGGTCACGTTCTGCCTTGCCGGTGGTGCTCAGCGGCTCGTTGCCGCCGAAGTAGCGGCTGCCCCATTGTCCCGTGCGGCAATGGCGGGCCGTGTGTTCGTGGCCCAGCACGGAGCCGAACAACCCCACTTCGCGCAACGGGCCCAACGCCAGCGTATCTGTGTCAACGACGGTGCCGTTCCACATGCTGCGCAACATCCCGGCATAGTCATCGCAAAGAAGCAGTGCATGCAGCGAGAAGGTGATGCCCTGGTCGAGCGAGCCGAGATAGTCGCAGGTGGCCGGCCTGGTGTGGAAGATCTGGCTCATCATGGTGGCGATCTCAAAAACCGCATCCTGGTTGAAGCGCCGCGACTTGGCTTCGCCGCCCAGTCCAGTGAAGGAGGGAAGATAGAGCTGCCGCCTGATCTGGCAGATGATCTGCTCGCCCAGCATCGTTTGC
>CALMLK010000275.1 GCA_937868035.1 uncultured Alphaproteobacteria bacterium | reverse complement strand
AGAGGGTTGGCCACCGCCCCCACGCATCACGCACCCCGCCTGTGATGCTTTTTGAAACAAATATTCCAAAACCACCCCCTGCCCGGTTGAAGCCTTCCGCGCACTGGCCTATGGGGCGGGCGCATTGCATCCCTTGAACGGAGTCGCTCCATGTCCGCCAAACTGAAAGCCAAACTCGGCATGTCGCCCATCGCCTGGTGGAACGACGACCTGCCCGAACTCAGCGATGACGTGTCGCTGGAGGAATGCCTGCGCCAGTCGCGCAGCGCCGGCTTCACCGGCATGGAAAAGGGCCGCCGTTTCCCCGACACCGCCGCCGAAATGCTGCCCGTGCTCAAGGCGGCCGACGTGACGCTCTGCGGCGGCTGGTATTCGGGCACGCTCACCATCGAAGACCTGGCGACGAACCAGGACCGCATCTTGCCGATGATCGAACTGTTCAAGGCCGTGAAGGCGCCCTGCATCGTCTACGGCGAAGTCGGCCGCTCCATCCAGGGCGACCGCTCGAAGCCGCTGGCCAGCAAGGCCAAGCTCTCCGGCGACGAGATGAAAGCCTACGCCCGCCGCATGACGGAGTTCGGCGAATGGTGCGCCGAACAGGGCATGCCGCTCACCTATCACCACCACATGGCCGCCGTCGTCGAAACCGAGCAGGAACTGGACAGCTTCATGCATCACTCGGGCGCAGGCATCCCCCTGCTGTTCGATGCCGGCCACATGGCCTTCGCGGGTGGCGATGTGTTGCGCGTCATCGACAATTATCACAGCCGCATCACCCACGTGCACACGAAGGACGTGCGCATGGACGTGATCAAGGGTCTCGACCGCAGCAAGGAGAGCTTCCTCGATGCCGTCTACAAGGGCGCCTTCACCGTGCCGGGCGATGGCTCGCTGGATTTCGAGGCGATCGTGAAGAAGCTCGCCTCCTACGGCTACCAGGGCTGGTTCGTGGTGGAGGCCGAGCAGGACCCGAAAAAGGCCCCGCCCCTCAAGATGGCGCAGATCGGCGCCAAGGAACTGCACCGGGTGCTGGGTGCGGCGGGATACGAAATCGTCTCCTGAGCCGGGGGCACGGAGGCAAACAAAAAGGCCGGGAAAAATCCCGGCCTTTCGCATTCCAGATCGCGTGGACTTACCAGCTGCGGCAATCGTCGTAGGCTGCCCAGTAGTACTTGTCCCACTTGGAGCCCGAGTGCACCATGCCGAGGCCCGCACCGCCGGCCGCGCCGAACACGGTGGATTTCTTGCCGCCCACCGCCGAACCGATGAGCCCGCCGACGACACCGCCGACGATCATGTTCTGCACGACCTTCTTGTTGGTCTTCTTGTTGGCGTAGTTCGTCGCGTAGTTCTTGCAATAATGCTTGCTCTTGGCTTCGGCGACACCCGCCGTGCCAATCGCCACCGGCATCGCCAGCGAAGCAACCATGGCCGCGCTCATGACTGTCGAAAGAATTTTTCTCATGGATATGCTCCTCGCTGTTTTATCCAGTTGATGCACCCAATTAGCACGGCGACTCTGGCGAAAACATGAACTCGGCGTTCATCTCCCGTTCAGCTTCGCAGGGCCGGGCTCTACCCCCGATAGAAACCATGCTGGCACATAAACCGGAACTATTCCAGCCGCGAAGGAAACCCCGGAGCGCGGAGATCGGTGCCGAGAGCGTCTTCCAGCAACTTGGCGATCTGCGTGGATTGCGCCGCCCCGCCATAGACGGCCTTGCCCTTCATGAAGGTCTGGTTGGTCATGGAGGCAAGATCGAGCGGCACGCCGAACTCCTTGCCGAAGGCCATGGCGAAGCCCAGGTCCTTCAGCGCCAGATCCATGGAGAAGGCGATGTCATAGCTGCCGTTGAGGATCAGCTGCCCCTCCGTCTCGTGCACGAAGCTTGATCCGCTGGAGGCGGTGATCGCCTGCCAGGCCTGCCCCAGATCCAGCCCGCCGCGCTTCGCCAGCATCAGGGCCTCCGCATCCGCGACCAGATGGATGAAAGCCAGCATATTGGTGATGACCTTGATGATCGCCGCCGAGCCGATGGGCCCCATGTGGAAGATCTTCTTGCCGATGGCTTGCAGCGCCGTGCGGTGCGCTTCAAAAAGCGCCGCATCGCCGCCGACCAGCACGGTGATCTCGCCACGCGCCGCAAGGTGCACGCCACCCGTCACCGGGCATTCCAGCGTGTGCACGCCCTTCTCTGCCGCGAGGCCAGAGAGCCGCACCATTTCGTCCCGCCCGTTGGTGGAGTTTTCAAGCCAGGTGGAACCGGGCTTGAGCGTGGCAAGGATCTGCCGGAGCACCTTCTCCGAAACGGCGGGAGACGGCAGGCAAGTGAAGACATGGTCCACCTGCCCCGCCAGCGCCTGCGGACTGTCCGCCCAGGTGGCACCCGCCGCGATGTGACGTTCCGCCAGGCCCTTGTCGATGTCGTGCACCACAACGTCGAAGCCGTTGCGGATGAGGCTCATGGCCAGATGCCCGCCGAGATTTCCGAGGCCGATATAACCGTATTTCATACATTCACCGGATGGTTGGTCATTTCAAGATGCAGGCGGTCGCCCGTGTAGGGATGGGCCAGCGCCACCTCCTCGTTCAGTTCGACGCCAAGCCCCGGCTCCGTCGGCGGGATGACATAGCCCTGCTCCCAGCGGATCGGCTTCTTCAGCAGCTTGGCGTAGAAACCGCCGAAGGTTTCGATGCTCTCGAGGATGAGGAAGTTTGGCAGCGACGTGCCGTACTGGATGTTGGCCGCCGCTTCGATCGGACCCGCGTAGAGGTGCGGTGCGATCTGCGCGTAATTCACTTCCGCCATGCCGGCGATCTTCTTGGCCTCCCAGATGCCGCCGACGCGGCCCA
>CALMLK010000274.1 GCA_937868035.1 uncultured Alphaproteobacteria bacterium | reverse complement strand
GCTGGTGGAGCGCATGGTGCGCGGTGCCGTTGCGGAACTCATCATCGGGGTGAAGCGCGATCCCCAGTTCGGCCTCGCTTTGGTGATTGGCGCAGGGGGTGTTCTCACAGAACTGCTCAGGGATTCGGTGGCACTGCTGCTGCCAACCTCGCGGGCCGAGATTGAACGCGCCGTGAAACGTCTCCGCGTCTGGACGCTGGTGGAAGGCTTCCGCGGCAAGTCGGGCGACGCCCGCGCCGTCGTGGACGCGATCGAGACTGTTGCAAATTTCGCGGGCAGCTATGCTGGCTCGCTGGAGGAGCTGGACGTCAATCCCCTCCTCGTCCTGCCGGACGGCGCTTGTGCCGTCGACGCTTTGATCCGCATGAGGCCACTCGCATGACATCACCCATCCGCACCGAGCGCCGCGGCGCCGTCCTCGAAGTCACGATCGACCGCCCCAAGGCCAATGCCATCGATGCCGCCACCAGCCGCATCATGGGCGACATCTTTGCGGGCTTCCGCGATGATCCGGAATTGCGCGTGGCGATCCTGACGGCGGCAGGCGAAAAATTCTTCTGCCCCGGCTGGGACCTGAAGGCGGCCGCCGCAGGCGAAGCGCCTGATGTTGATTACGGCGTGGGTGGTTTTGGGGGATTGCAGGAACTCAAGGGCCTCAACAAGCCGGTGATCTGCGCCGTGAACGGCCTCGCCTTCGGCGGTGGCTTTGAGATCATGATCTCCTGCGACATTATCATCGCAGCCGAACACGCGACCTTCGCGCTGCCGGAGATCAACTCGGGCACCGTCGCTGATGCTGCAACGATCAAGCTGCCCCGCTTCATTCCCTATCACGTCGCCATGGAGATGCTCTTCACCGGACGCCGCATCGATACGGCCGAGGCCAAACAATGGGGCATCGTCAACGAAATCGTGCCTGCAAATGTCTTGATGGCGCGCGCCCGTGAAGTGGCGGCGCAACTCGCTGATGGCCCGCCGCTGGTCTATGCCTGCATCAAGGAGATCGCCCGCGAGACCATGCACCTCCCGATCCATGAGGCATTCCACATGGTCACGAAGCGCAAGCTCGAGAGCGTGGACGCGCTCTATTCCTCGGAAGACCAGCTTGAGGGTGCGAAGGCCTTTGCCGAGAAGCGTAAACCGGTCTGGAAGGGCCGTTGAGCCTCACGACCGCGCAATAAAAAATGGCCGCGTCCGTGGGGACTGCGGCCATTCAGGTTGGCGGGGAGTGGATCCGCCGGATCCGGAATAATGGGGTCGGGGCTCAGTTGCCGCCGAAACGCGAATTCAGCGCCACTTCAACATAGGTCTTTTCGAGCATGCGCTTGGCATCCGCATCGGCGGTGAAGGCTGTGCGGAGGGCCTGGGCGGCGCGGGAGAGGAACTTGTTCATGGCGTTAACTTTCTTTAATCTCTGTTGATGATCGGAATATAGGGCGTTGCGATTCAAAGGGGAAACGACTAATTCTTTTCTCATCATCAAATTTCATTTGAAGACCGCCAGGATTTCGCCATGATTGAGCTATTCCCCGGTTTGCGCTCCCTGCGGGCCTTTGATGCCGCCGCAGAGCATCTGAGCTTCACCCGCGCGGCCGATGTGCTGGGGGTCACACCGGCTGCAATCAGCCATCAGATCAAGGAGTTGGAGGGCCTCATGGGGGTGCCCCTCTTCACCCGCACCAGCCGCTCCATGCGCCTCACCCGGCAGGGCGAGATCCTTCAGACAGCGGCCCATGAAAGCCTTGAGGTGCTCAGCCGGGCCCTGCTCCGCATCAAGCGGCTGGAAAACCGTCAGCAGATCCGCGTCTCGGCCTCGCCCTCCCTGGCCGCGAAATGGCTGGTGCCCCGCCTCGACCGATTCCTCACCCTTCACCCCGGCTCCGATGTGCGCGTTGACGTCTCCCACTCCGTCGTGGACTTCGACCGCGAGGACGTGGACGTGGCGATCCGCTTTGGCGAAGGCAAATACCCGGGCCTGCGCGCAGACATTCTTTTCCAGGACAAGGTCTTCCCCGTCTGCAGTCCCAAGATCATCACCAAGGAACGCCCCCTGAAGACCCCGCGCGACCTGTTGCGCTACACCCTCATCCACCTCGATTGGGAGGCGCAGGGCAATCCGTGGCCGAACTGGAAAATGTGGATGCGCGCCGCAGGCATCACCGACTTTGATGATCGCGCCGGACTGCATTTCGGCCAGACCTCCTACGCCGTGCAGGCGGCAATCGACGGCATGGGCGTTGCCTTGGGCGACTCCAACCTCGTCGCCGACGACCTTGCGGCGGGCCGTCTGGTCAAGCCCTTCGAGTTGTCGCTGCGCGCGCCCAAGACCTTTGCCTATTATGTCATCAGCCGGCCCGACACCGCCGATGCCCCCTTGGTGGAGGCCTTCCGCGCATGGTGTCTGGCAGAGGCGAAACTCACGGAAAACCGGGTAGCCTCCAGCGGCGCCGAAGAAAGCGCCGCCTGACCTCGTCGCTTTCCGATCTCCAATCAACCTCTGATTGACCATCCCCGCTGCCGGTGCTTTCATGCGCGCATAGCATTCAGCTTCGGGGGAATTGGGAATGCGTATCGGGGGAATTTTAATTGCGCTGCTGGTGGCGGTGACAACGGCCCATGCGGGAACGGCTCCCAAGGGCTGCTTTGAGAAATCCTGGAACAAGGCCGAACTCAAGAAACTTCCACTGCAACAGGTCACCGCCCTGCGGATCGAGGCGAATCTCGGCCCGGCACCGGAAACCAAACCCCAAACTTACGGCCGCGTGATGGCGCGCTTCCGCGAAACCGGCGACGCATGGCTCACAACTCCCTTTGAGTGCAACGACACCGGTGCAGGCTATGTCTGCGCGGCCTATTGCGATGGCAACATCTTTGCTCTGGCAACGGGCGGCGGCGGCATGAAGGTGATGCCGCAGAAAGGCCTGCTGCTGGCCGGGCCCGATTGCAGCGGCGTGACCGCTCTCCTGCGCATGAATGCCGACCTGATGCCCTTCGCCCTGGCGCGCCGCGGCGGCAAGGCCTGTCCCCCGCGCTGAACGCCAGTCCTATTCGCGCGCCAGCGGCGGGTATTCGTCGTAGGTGCCAATCGGCATCTGCTCGTAGTCGATCACGTTCCCGGTCATCATCAGCGCCGGGGGCGTCAGCAGGAAGGCGCATAGGCCCGCCACATCGTCTGGCACCAGCAGACGGCCGAACGGCACACGGCTTCCAATGCGTTGCGCCCAGTCCTCCGGCATCTTGTGAAACTTGGTCTGCAACGCGTGCTCGCCATCGGAATTGACCCAGCCGAGATTGATGGCATAGGCGCGGATGTTTTTCCGCTTCCAGGCGTTGGCGGCATTCTTCGTCATGCCCACAAGTGCTGCCTTCGACGCGGCATAGATGCCGATGTTGGGTGGGCCGCCGTGGGCCAGCATGGAGGTGATGTTGATGACGACGCCGGTGTCCGTCTTCCCCATCACTTTTCCTGCCTCATGCATGAGGAAGATGGGTGCCCGCACGTTCACATCGAACATGCGCTGGTAGGCATCGGGCGTGACATCATCGATCGACCAGCGCTCGGTATTCCCTGCGGCATTCACCAGCACGTCGAGACGCCCGAAGCGCTGGACGGCCAGATCGACAGCCTTCTTGGGGGTGGCGAGGTCCGTGAGGTCGGCGGCCAGTGTTTCCACCTTGTCCGCTCCACACTCCTTTTGCAGGCTCGCCAGTTTTTCCGCATTGCGGTCGAGCAGGACCACCTTCAAGCCATCGCGGAGAAATTGCCGCGCAACTGCCGCACCAATGCCCTGTGCGCCTCCGGTAATCAATGCAACGCGTGTCATGCCATCCCTGCCCTTTTTTGTGACGATGCGAAAAAGGCTCCGGCACGTCAAGCGCCAGAGCCTTTCTACTGCGCAGGGCAGATGATCAGTTGCTGAGGGTGATGCGCACGCGGCGTGGGCCGTACTTGTGCACCAGCGAATAGAGCTTCGCCGCATTGGACGGATGCAGGCGCACGCAGCCATGCGACGCTGGGCGGCCGAGGTTCTTGATGTAGCCCGTGCCGTGGATGGCATAGCCGCCGTGGAAGAACACGGAGTTCGGCATGGGCGCGTTGTCGTATTTCTTCGAGTAGTAGACCTTCGCCGTGCGCGTGACGCCGAACGAGCCGCGCGGCGTGTAATAGCCCGGCCGCGCCGTGGAGACGCGCCAGTAGGCGTAAGGGAATCCGTTCACCCTCACCGACATGGTCTGCGAGCCGATGTCGATGTGAACCTGCACCGCGGCAGGCTGGCGCGCCTTGAGGCGCTTGGGGGTCGAGGCGTCGGCGGCACTGAAGGTCAGGACGACCGCAGCGACGAGGCTGACAAAAATGTTGAAGAGCTTGCTCATGCGTGTTCCCTCAATTGTAACCCCCACAGAATCGCTATGTGTATCTGAATTTCTAACAATTGACCAGTTGGCGCACGTCCGCGTGCTTAATCAAACAAGAACTCCCGGCCCACCTTCACCCGCCGCTCCCCGCCGTAGGAGATGATGTCCGCCGTCGCATAGGTTTCGCTGAGCGTGGCCGGCAGGAACGAGCCCGTGCCCACCATGTCGAGCGGAGCCCGTGCTGCGCCCATGATCTGGCATTTCTCCGGATTGAACCCGGATGATCCGACGATCTGGGCCGAGGTGAAGCCCGCGTTGTCCAGCGCCAGCCGCGTGTGGATCGCGCAGGCCACCGACACGCCCTTGCCGAACAGGATGCGTCGCACCTTGTCGACGAGGATGTTGCTCGGGTCCAGCTGAAACGCCCTTCCCCCCAGAACCTGTTCCACGATGTTGTATTCACCTGAAACCTTCAGCCAGTGGCCGACGACGTCCACCGATTTCTCGTAATCCAGCCCCTCGGCGAAACGCCCGCCATGGGTGTCGAGACGCACACCGAAACTCTTGCCGTCCTGGTCGAGTTTCTGCTCCTTGTAGAACCAGCGCGCACAGCGCAGCGCATCCGTCACCTCATGGCCCGTGTAGTCGGTGAGTGCCGTGAGTGACTTCGCCTCGGGCAGCGTGTCGTGGAACAGCTTCATCGCCGCCAGCACGTCGCCGCCCGTATAACCCACAAGCGCATGTGGCATCGTGCCCATGCCGCCGCCCGTGCCGAAGAAGGGCGCGGTGAGGTCCTGCGACGAGCCGATGAAGCCCCGGGCCTTCACATTGTGCCGCTTCGCCGCGTTCGAGCCCACCATGGCACCATAGGCGGCGAGGATGTTCATCTCCGCGCCGGAGGCGTGCCGCGCGTGCATGTCCATGAAGCCGGAACCCGGCATGGCGAGGCACATCTCGTAGGCGTTGTTGGCGCACACGCAGGGAAAGCCGATCTTCTGCAGCAGCACGGTTTCCACTTCCGACAGCTTCTTCATGGAGCCGGTGATTTCCATGAGCTTGCGTTCCGACGGCACCACTTCGCCTTCCTGCACCAGCCGGCGAATCTTCACATCCGGCACCAGCGCCCGGGCCAGGCGGATGGCGGGCTCAAGGGCGGCGACGACACGGCGCCGCATGAACACCGCGAAGGTGACTTCCGTATCGCCATGGGCACCGACAATGCGCGCCGTGTTGGTGAAATACTTGTCCGTCTGCGCCGACAGCGGACCCGCCGCATGCACAAGGGCAATGAGCTTGTCGAGAATCGCGGCATGCGCCGGCGCGAGCGAGGTTTCAGGCTTGTCCATGAAAGGGTTTTGGCCCGAATGAGGCAGGCCGTCAAATGCTGGGAGGAGAAGGATGTCGCTTCCAGTGCCGTCATTCACCCCGTCATCCCGCCCACAGCCCCGAACCTCGCGACAGCGGGGTGAGGCTGCCACGGGGCCGGTTGGGGCTGCGACACGGAATCGGGCTGGAAGCGTGCCACAGGGCACATGCTTCGAGGCGCCGCGTGACGGGTGGCGAGTCATTTCACGGCGGCATGGGGTGTCGAGAGAAAAATGGAGGGACTGTTCCCGTACGGGCCTGTCGCCTGCATGCAGTGGGAGGGGAAAAGGAGTGTGTTCGGCGAAAAGCCCAACCTTGAAACGCAGCGGTTTTGGCCCGCAAGGCCCGCTCTCGCCAATTCCACACGGCACAGCACTTACGGACTGGGCCCGGCTGCAAGGATGTGTGGGTGAACTGCGGTAAACCGCGCTTGGACCGTAGTGTCCAAGGGGCGGACCTCCGGCTCCCGGGAGATATGGATGCTTTGTCCATCCCGCGCGGGCGCTGCTCATGGGTGAGGCAGTGCAGATAAGCTCGCGACACTGATCCCTCCTTGCCAAACCCATCACAAGCTATAAATCACATAACAGGAATAAAGTCAATACCATCCGTTCTGGCTCACCATCAGGGAGGGCCCAAGACCGAAATCGCGCGTCTGCTCGGCCTTTCGCGCCAGTCCCTGCACGACATTCTTGCTGTCAGCAACCCGTGACCCCCGCCACTGCCGTCAAACTCGGCAAACTCTGCGGCAACGGCCCCCGCCTCTGGCTGAACATGCAAACCGCCCACGACCTGTGGGAAGCAGAACAGAAGGTCGATGTGTCAGGCATTCCGACGCTGGAGGTGGTGTGAACTGTCGAACGCCTTGTACTGATACCCACGGCCTTCGGTCGCGATGTGGAATTCATCGCCCGCCCCCAGGCACCGTAACCTTTGGAGTGGTCGGTGCCTCCGTATATCCGGACTCCGCCACTCTTCGCGGATGCAAATAAGCATTGCGGGAGTCGTCGGGGAAGCTGTAAACTGCCCCTCCATTCCGTCCCCCGACAAAATATTCGGGTACAAAGACCAACCCAACCTACCCTCTCCCCCCTCACGAGCCAATTCCGATC
>CALMLK010000273.1 GCA_937868035.1 uncultured Alphaproteobacteria bacterium | reverse complement strand
TCGGTTCGCCCGCAACCACGACGGGTGGAACCGCCCTCAAGTTCTACGCCTCCGTCCGCCTCGACATCCGCCGCATCGGCGCCATCAAGGAGCGCGACGAGGTGGTGGGCAACCAGACCCGCGTGAAGGTGGTCAAGAACAAGGTGGCGCCGCCCTTCAAGATGGTGGAATTCGACATCATGTACGGCGAAGGCATCTCCAAGGTCGGCGAACTGGTCGATCTCGGTGTCACGGCCGGGGTGGTCGAGAAGTCCGGTTCGTGGTTCTCCCACAATGGCGAGCGCATCGGGCAGGGCCGTGAAAACGCCAAGACCTTCCTCCGCCAGAATCCGGACATGGCCAACACCATCGAGGCCGCCATCCGCGCCAATGCCGGGCTCATTGCCGCCCGCATCGCCGACAAGGGCGGTGCCGAGGCCGGCGACGACGAGTGAGGCAGGCCGCCGCAGGCTCCGGACCGCGCTGGTCCGGACCCGCTTCCTTCCCGTAATCCCTTTTGGCCGGTGGCCTTTGCGTCGGGATGTTCCCACCCGTCCGGGACGTCCTGAAGGGCCTGCGTTATCCGGCCAAACCTGCGAGACGTCATCCTGAAGGTCCGGCCCGGTTTCGCAGCCTGCCGGATTTTCTGCCCCACGCTCGCTCTCCAGACACCCCTGGCTGCCCCGCCGGGGGTGTCTTTCTTTATGGGCGGCGCACGCGGGCGCTCATGCTGGCGCAATGCCCGCAACAAATCTGGACGGGAATTCTGGACAGGCCGCGGCCCCCCGCATATAGACGCCCCCACGTTTCGCCCCTCCAGAAAGAGACACCGAGCCCATGACCGCCGGCCTTGCGCAGATCCGTTCGACCTTCCTCGACTTCTTCAAGCGTCAGGGCCATGAAATCGTGGCCTCGTCGCCGCTCGTGCCCCGCAATGACCCGACGCTCATGTTCGCAAACTCGGGCATGGTGCAGTTCAAGAACGTCTTCACCGGCATGGAGAAGCGCCCCTACACCCGCGCCACCACGGCGCAGAAGTGCGTGCGCGCCGGCGGCAAGCACAACGACCTCGACAACGTGGGCTACACCGCCCGCCACCACACCTTCTTCGAAATGCTCGGCAACTTCTCCTTCGGCGACTACTTCAAGCCGGATGCCATTGCCTGGGCCTGGGAACTGGTGACGAAGGAATACGGCCTCCCCAAGGACAAGCTCACGGTCACGGTCTACCACGACGACGACCAGGCCTTCGACCTGTGGAAGAAGGTGGCAGGGCTTCCCGACAGCCGCATCATCCGCATCCCGACCAATGACAATTTCTGGCGCATGGGCGACACCGGTCCCTGCGGTCCGTGCTCGGAAATCTTCTTCGATCACGGCGACAAGATCCCGGGTGGCCCTCCCGGCAGTGCCGATGCCGATGGCGACCGCTTCATCGAAATCTGGAACCTCGTGTTCATGCAGTTCGAGGAACAGCCGGGCGGCGGCCGCGTGAGCCTGCCGCGTCCGTCGATCGATACCGGCATGGGTCTCGAGCGCATCGCCGCTGTGCTGCAGGGCACGCACGACAACTACGAGACGGACCTGTTCCGGGCGCTGATCGCCGCCATCATCGACCAGACCCATGTTCCCGCCGAGGGTGCGGCCAAGGCGTCGAACCGCGTCATCGCCGATCACCTGCGCGCCTCGTCCTTCCTCATCGCCGATGGCGTGCTGCCGTCGAATGAAGGCCGCGGCTATGTTCTGCGCCGCATCATGCGCCGCGCCATGCGCCACGCCGAACTGCTGGGCATGAAGGAACCGCTGATGTGGAAGCTGGTGCCCGCGCTGGTGCGCGAGATGGGTGCCGCTTATCCCGAACTGGTGCGCGCGCAGGACCTCATCACCGAAACACTGCGCCTGGAGGAAGGCCGTTTCCGCAAGACGCTGGAACGCGGCCTGCGCCTGCTCGACGATGAATCGGCGAACCTGGCGAAGGGCAGCACCTTCTCCGGCACCACCGCCTTCAAGCTTT
>CALMLK010000272.1 GCA_937868035.1 uncultured Alphaproteobacteria bacterium | reverse complement strand
TGCCCTTCTCCTTCTTCTGGCAACCCGTGGCGCATTGGGTCTTGTTGCAGCCGCCTTCAATCTGGCCGCCGCATGCCTTCTCCACGGTGGTTTCGGAAACGGTTTCCGCTCGCACCACGCCGAAGTCCATTGTCACGAAAAGAAGAACACCGAGAGCCAAGAAGGGTCTGAACATGATGCACCTCACAAGGAACTGACGCCGCAGCGTATCACAGGAGAGCTGCGTTCGGACGTGACGGATTCTCATGATGCAAGGGCGGGCAGGTGGCATCGGCCTTTGGGCCGATGCACATCTCTGGTGGTCTGCGCGCTCAGGCTGCACGGGAGAGCGGCTGGGGAAGAGCACTTCGTGACGTTGAAGGTCCGTATCGGGCAAGGCTCCGGAGGCGATGATGTAGCGGCCATCCGTGCCAAAGCCATTCTCGTCCCGAATTGATCCTGCTTTGCAGGGCGTGATGGGATCAGCTACAGAGCGCTCATGTCCGACATGGTTGAAGCAGTTGTGGTGGGCGCTGGAGTCGTGGGCCTTGCCATCGCGCGCGCCCTTTCGGCCGCAGGAGTCGAGGTTCTGATCATCGAGTCCGCTGCCGATATCGGCACTGGCACATCATCACGAAATTCCGAAGTCATCCACGCTGGAATTTATTATCCGCCCGGCAGCCTGAAGGCGAAGCTGTGCGCGCGGGGCCGCGACCTCCTGTATGAATTCTGCGAAGCCCACGGCGTCGCGTCGCGGCCGCTCGGCAAGCTGATCGTGGCAACGCGGAGCGAAGAACACGCCAAGCTGGACGCCATCGCAAAGCAAGCGGCCGCCTGTGGCGTGACAGACCTGCAGCGTCTCAGCGCGCAGGAAGCGCAGGCGCTGGAGCCGGAGGTGAATTGCACCGCGGCCTTGCTCTCGCCCAGGACGGGAATCGTAGATGGGCGCGGCCTGATGATGGCGCTGCTCGGCGCGGCGGAGGCGAACGGTGCCACCCTTGCATTGCACACCAGGCTTGTGTCGGTGCGGCCCGTCAACGGCGGTTATGCCCTCTCGCTCGAGTCCGCAGGCGAGGGCTTCGACATGGAGTGCAAGCTCCTCGTCAATGCCGCGGGACTTGGCGCATGGGATGTGGCCCGCGCCACGCAAGGCCTTTCAACCGCTCACCTGCCGGGCCGCTGGCTCGCCAAGGGCTGCTATTGTTCCGTCTCGGGCAAATCGCCGTTCAGCCGTCTCATCTATCCGGTTCCCGTCCCCGGTGCCCTCGGCATTCACGCCACGCTGGATATGCAGGATCAGGTCCGCCTCGGTCCCGACATCACCTGGATCGAGACGCTCGACTACACAGTTCCGGACGAGGCCGTGGAGCGTTTCCGCGCAGCCTGCCTGCCTTACTGGCCGGGCCTGGCGGCGCGTGACATCGCCCCAGCCTATGCCGGTGTGCGCCCGAAAATCCACGGACCGGACGCAGGCTTTGCCGATTTCCGCATGGATGGACCATCCGTTCACGGATTGCCCGGTCTCGTCAACCTGTTCGGAATTGAATCGCCCGGGCTCACCAGTTCGCTGGCCATCGCCGAAGCCGTGAGCGACCTACTTCAGCAATGATCCCATGCGCCGCATGGCCAGCGCATAACCTTCCACGCCAAAGCCCGCGATCACGCCGTCTGCCCGCAGCGACACATAGGAGTGATGCCGGAAAGCCTCGCGCTTGTGCACGTTGCTGATGTGCACTTCCAGCACCGGTCCTTCAAAGGCATTCAGCGCATCGAGAATGGCAATGGAGGTGTGCGTGTAGGCGCCGGGATTGATGATGATGCCCTTGGCCTTTTCGCGCGCCTCGTGAATCCAGCCCACAAGTTCACCCTCGCTGTTGGATTGGCGCAGCACCACCGCAAGCCCGAGCGGCTTTCCGGCCTCGGCGCACTGCGCCTCCACGTCAGCCAGTGTTTCACGGCCATAGATCTCCGGCTGGCGCTTGCCCAGCAGGTTGAGGTTGGGTCCGTTGAGGATGAAGATCGTCTTGCTCATCGCCCGCTCCCGTCAGATGTCCAGTGCTTCGATATTTGCGAATGCGGTCCGCAGGGCTTTTGACCACTCGGTTGACAGCATCTTGAAATAGGGATCGTCCAGCCCGATGCGCTTGGTGTGCTCCACCTTGAGCGATCCCGTCTCGTAGGTGAGGAGGTCGATGGGCAGGCCGACGCTGAGGTTTGAACGCAAGGTGGAATCAAACGAGAGCAGAACCATCTTCGCCGCCTCTCCCAGTTCCATGTCGCTGCGCGCCACGCGGTCGAGGATCGGCTTGCCATACTTGTGTTCGCCGATCTGGAAGAAGGGCGTGTCGGGCGTCGCCTCGATAAAATTGCCCGCCGCGTAGATGTTGAACAGGCGCGGACGTTCGGTTCCGATCTGCCCGCCGAAGATGAAGCTCGCGGCAAAGGCCTCGCCATTGGAGGTGAGGTGGGCCGCATCCATGGCCTTCACCTCACGCACCGCATCGCCCACCACCTGCGCCGCCTGGAACATGGTGGCTGAGGTTCTCAGCGTGTCACCTTTCTCGGGGGGATGGTCTTCATGCTCGTTGAGGATGCTGACCACGGCTTGCGTGATGGCCAGGTTGCCCGCCGTGAGCAGCACGAACACGCGGTCGCCGGGGTGCTCCCAGCAGTACAGTTTCTTGAACTTGCCGACATTGTCGACGCCCGCATTGGTGCGGGTGTCGGCGGCCATCACAAGGCCCTTGTCGAGCAGCATTCCCACGCAATAGGTCATGAATCAGAATTCCGAAGCCGTTTCGGTCACTGTTGCGCAATCTCGACGCGGACTTCAACCGTCATCTGTTCCGTGCCTGCCCCACCCCGGCGGAAACCGCGCACGGGGGCCACGGCAGCGGCATCGAGTCCGGCGGCGATGCGCACGTAATGGTCGGTCGGGCACTGTCCGTTGGCCGCGTCAAATCCCACCCACCCCAGGTCCGCAACGGCAATTTCCGCCCAGGCATGGGCCGCAGAGGCAGACGCGCCAATGCCGGTGACCAGGTAGCCGGTCACGTAACGGGCGGGCAGGCCAAGGCCCCGGGCCACGGCAATCATGATGTGGGCATGATCCTGGCACACGCCCCTGCCGTCGCGGAAGGCTTCGCTCGCGGTCGTATGTGCGTGCGTGCTGCCCGTCTCGTAGGCCACCGCCTCATGGATGTCGGCCATGATGCGATGTGCAAGCTCAAGCGTGGGCAGGCGGGTGTCGAAGCGTTTCAGGAACGCCGTAAGCTCCGGGTTCAGTTGTGTCGCCGCCGTGTGGCGCAGGAACACGGCATCCGGAATCACGCTCGCAATGCCGCGCACGACGCCAGAGCGGTTTTCCGTCTCCACTTCCCCTTCCGCCGCCACCACCAGTGGTCCGCCATGGCCACGCACCGTGAGCAGATGGGTGATGTTGCCGAAGCCGTCGCGGTGGCGGAGGCTGCTGTCCATGCCCGGTGCGGAGATCTTCCACGAGATCGTCCGCTGGCCGTCGAAATCAACCGGCGTCAGATGCAGCCGCTGCACCAGGTATGAAGGTGCGGCGTCGTATTCGTAACGGGTGGCGTGCTGGATTCTGAGGCGCATGTCAGCCGGGCCTCACGGGAAATTGTAGGTCGCGCCGATGTCGCGCGACAACTGGTTGTTGGAACGGATGAAGTGCTGCAGGTACTCATGAAGCCCGCTCTGGAAGATGTCCTCCATCCGGCCACTGCGCAAGCGGTCGCGCGTTTCTTCGGCCTGGTCATGCACGCTGTAGCGCTTGTTATGAAGGGCACTGAGGCCCGCAAGCGCCGTACAAATCCATGCCGAACTGAACAGCAGCGAACGCGGCATTTCCTCGCGCAGGATCAGGAACTCGGCCACGAGCCACGGCTTGTAGCCGCTGTTGCGATAGAACCAGCGGTAGGCCCGGTGGGCGGAGACACTGCGCAGGATCTGGCCCCACTGGTGCGTGTCGATGTCGCTGCCCACGTCGGAAGGCTTGGGCAGCAGGATGAAATACTTGACGTCGAGGATGCGCGCCGTGTTGTCGGCGCGCTCGATGAAGTTGCCGAGCTGGCTGAAGTAGTAGTTCTCGTTGCGCAGCATCGTCCCCAGTACCGCGCCCCGGAACGACATGGACCGCTGCTTCACCCAGTCGAGGAAGACGGGCAGGCGGTCGGGCGTGAGTTCGTTCGCCTTCACCGCCACAAGCTCGTTCCATGTGGTGTTGATGCTCTCCCACACGTCACGTGTGAGGGCGGTGCGCACGGCCCGCCCGTTGTTGCGTGCGGTGCGGATAATGGAGCGGATGCTGGACGGGTTGCTCTCGTCGAAGATGAGGAAGTCCGCCACCTGCGGGCCGGTGATCGTGTCGAATTTGCTGGAATAGGCCTGCTCGCTCGCCGCGCTGAGCAGGGTGGAGCGCCACTCGTCGCGGTGCCCCTCGATCGCACCCGGCATCAGCGAGATGCGGTGGCCCACTTCCAGAAGGCGCGCCATGTTCTCGGCCCGCTCCATGTAGCGCGACATCCAGAACAGCGAGGCGGCGGTGCGTCCGAGCATCAGTCCTCCAGCACCCAGGTGTCTTTGGTGCCCCCGCCCTGGCTGGAGTTCACCACCAGCGAACCCTTCTTGAGCGCCACGCGCGTCAGCCCGCCGGGAGTGATGCGCACCCGGTCGCCCGACAGGACGAAGGGCCGGAGATCGACATGGCGCGGAGCGACGCCCGACGCCGTGTAGGTCGGCACCGCCGAAAGCGCCAGCGTTGGCTGGGCAATGTAGTTGGACGGATTGGCCTTCAGCCGCGCCCGGAACTGCTCGATCTCCTTCCTGGAGGATGTCGGTCCCACCAGCATGCCGTAGCCGCCCGAGCCGTGCACCTCCTTCACCACCAGTTCATGCAGGTGTTCCAGCACATAGGTCAGGGATTGCGTGTCCGAGCAGCGCCACGTCGGAACGTTTTTCAGCAGCGGCTTCTCGCCCGTGTAGAACTCGATGACGTCTGGCAGGTAGGTGTAGATCGACTTGTCGTCGGCAATGCCCGTCCCCGGTGCATTGACGATCGTCACCTTGCCCGCCCGGTA
>CALMLK010000271.1 GCA_937868035.1 uncultured Alphaproteobacteria bacterium | reverse complement strand
GTCGTGTAGGGAAAGAGTGTAGATCTCGGTGGTCGCCGTATCATTAAAAAAGAGCTTCCGGGCCGGGCTGTTCGGCTGCGCGCCGTCGGAACCCTGCTCGATCGGCGCCTGCGTTGCCTGTGCCGCCTTGCGCGCCTTGGCGATGGTCGCGATCTTGTCCATCAGCACGGCAGGCAGCACGTCACAATGCGCGCCATCGAGCTTGTAGGCAGAACACACATTGACGCTCTGCATCTGGTCGAGGCCCCAGATCACCGGAAGGAACCCTGCCCCATCAGGCATCTGGATGATGCCGGCACGTCCGCCTGCGGACAATCCAGCTGGGCTCAGGGCCCGGCCACGAAGTGCCATCTGCGCCTTGTCGGCGCTGTCATAGGTGCCGAAGGACGCGGCCCAGCCTGCAAGCTCGGCGCCGTCCTGGACAGTCACGGGAGGCTTGCTGCGGCAGACGGTGCCCGTCATGTCCACCGGAACGATGGCGCCCTGCGGCAGGTTGATGACGTCGGCAATTTTGCGGCGAGGCAGAGCCGGCATGTCAAAGCCTGCATTCAGCATGGCCTTGGCGGCAGCAGCGCGCGCCGCGCTGTTGCGCATGCCCATCACCACGGCGATGAGACGGCGGCCATCCCTGGTGGCGGAGGCAACGAGGTTGAACCCCGAGGCGCAGACAAATCCCGTCTTCATGCCATCCGCCTCCGGCATGGTGCGGATAAGGATGTTGCGGTTGGGCAGCCGGCGCTTGCCGACCTCCAGATACTGCTGCACGAAATATTTCTGGTACTCCGGAAATTCGTTGATGATGACCGCCGCCAGAACCGCGAGGTCGCGCGCGCTCGACACATGACGCGCATCAAAGAGTCCGTTGGGGTTCATGAAGTGAGAAGCCGTCAGTCCCAAGCGCCGTGCCGTTGCATTCATCTCGTCTGCGAAGGCGGCAATCGAACCGTCGGCTCCTTCGGCCAGCACATAGGCCATGTCGTTGGCCGAATAGACAAGCAGCGCCTGAAGGGCAAAATCGACTGTCACGGTTTTGCCCGTTGGCACGCCAATCTTGCTCGGCTCCTGGGAATGGGCAAGTTCGGACACGACGAGCGCCTGGTCCGGCTTCAGAAGTCCCGACCGCAGCTTGTGGAAGATGATGTAACTGGTCATCAGCTTGGTGAGCGACGCGGGATAGAACGGTTCGCCTGCACGTTCCTCCATCAGCACTTCGCCTGACCGTGCATCGATGAGGATGGAAGGCCCTCGTGGTTCCGGCTTCACCGGTTTGGCTTTCTTGGCGACCTTCCCGGGAGCAGCGGCGGTGGCCGCGGGTTTCTCTTTTCCGGGAGGTGGGGCCTGTTCGGTCTGAACGGCATCGTCGTCACCAGCGTCGGCATCGCTTTCCTGGGCCGCCACGGGCGCGCCGAGGAGCAGGAGGGACAGAAGAACGAACAACAACTTCTTCACGTGCAACACACCCCGGTTATGGCAGTGAATGCCTCGGTCGCCAACCCGCCACAGGCAACGGATCAACCGGACCTGGAGGAAAAGGCGGATCAGGAACTGGTGCCCGTGGAGGGACTTGAACCCCCACACCTTTCGGTAGCGGATTTTGAGTCCGCCGCGTCTACCATTCCACCACACGGGCTTGCGCGGGGCCACGTCTAGAGCGCGAGCCCTTGCGCCGTCAACCGGAAAGGGGCTTAACGATTCCATGATCCTCATCACGCCTTCGATCATCATTGACCCTGCGGATTTGCGCTGGAACTTCATGCGCGCCTCGGGTCCGGGCGGCCAGAACGTCAACAAGGTCGCGACGGCGGCGGAGCTGCGTTTCAACATCGAGACCGCAAGCCTTCCCGATGAAGTTCGGGCGCGCCTGCGCATGTTGGCGGGGCCGCAACTTGCGCAATCCGGCGACCTCGTCATCACCGCAAAACAGCACCGGTCACAGGAACGGAACCGGGAGGACGCCCTTCAGAAACTGATAACCCTGATCCGCAAGGCCGCGGTGCGGCCGCGCAAACGTATTGCAACGAGGGCGACAAAGGCGTCAAAGCTGCGCCGGCTCGAATCAAAGTCGCGGCGCTCGGACGTCAAGTCGAAACGCCGCGTCAAACCCGGACTGGATGACTGACGGCATGCTGCGCGCTCTCTATGACTGGACGCTTTCGCTCGCGGCTCGAAAGTCGGCGGAACGCTGGCTTGCGGTCATCGCCTTCGTGGAGAGCTCCATCTTCCTCGTCACGGCCGATGTGCTGTTCCTGCCCATGTCACTGGCGAAACCCAGCCGCGCCTACCGCTATGCCCTTGTGGCCACGCTTGCCTCCACGCTGGGCGGCATCGCCGGTTATGCACTTGGCTACTTCGCCTATGAAGCAATCGCCAAGCCCATCCTGATGTTCTACGGAAAGCTCGAAAGCTTTGAAGCCCTCAAAGCCTGCGCGAGCGAAGATACCCTTGTGCTCCTGCTCGTGACATCGGGGCTGGCGCACCTGCCGCCCATCAAGGTCGTCACCATTCTCGCAGGGGTGGCACAGGTCAGCTTCGTATTCTTCCTGCTCTCCTGCATCATCGCCCGCGGGGCCCGGTTCTTCGCGCTGGCCTGGGCGCTGCAGCGCTATGGCGAGACGATCAAGACATTCATCGAAAGGCGGCTGGGCCTGCTTGCAGGTATTGCCGCGGCGCTATTGATTGGACTCTATCTCGCCGTGAAGTATCTTGCCGCTTCTGGAACCCCCACATGCTGAACATGCCGCCGCGCGCCACAAGTCTCCTCATCGCCATCATCGCCTTCGTCATCATCGCAGGTGCCTGGATATTCGAGTACTATGGTTACGCGCCGTGCGAGCTCTGCCTGCTTCAGCGCTGGCCTTATTACATCGGCATTCCCGTCGCCCTTGTGGTGGCGGCCTGGAACCCGGCGTGGATCCGCGGTGCCCTGTGGGTCATGGCGATCTGGTGGCTGGGCAGCGCCATTTTCGGTGCCTATCATTCGGGTGTTGAATGGGGATGGTGGCAGGGACCTGTCACCTGCTCGGGCGGCGATGTGAATTTTGGCGACGGACTTCCCGATCTCAACAAGATGGCTGTGCGCTGCAATGAGGCCGCGCTCCGCATCCTCGGCCTGTCGCTGGCGGGATGGAATGCAGTCGTCTCGCTGGTCTTGTCGCTGCTGGCCTTGCGCGGCGCGCGGCGCTGAGGTCCCGCGCGATCAGGGGTCCAGTTCCGTATCCCAGTAAAGGTAATCCATCCAGCTCTGGTGCAGATAGTTGGGCGGGAACAGCCTGCCGTTGGCGTGCAGGTCGTTCACGCTGGGACAATGCGGCTTGTGGGCCGGGAACATGTGCGCCTCGTGCGGCAGCAACCCGCCCTTCGCGAGATTGCAGCCCGCGCATGCTGCAACCACGTTGTCCCATGTCGTCTGTCCGCCCTTGGAACGCGGGATCACGTGATCGAAAGTGAGATCGTCCGACGACCCGCAGTACTGACATTGGAAGCGGTCACGCAGAAAGACATTGAACCGGGTGAAGGCAGGCGTGCGCGACGGCTTCACATAGGTCTTGAGCGAGACGACCGACGGCAGGCGGAATTCCATCGAAGGACTGCGCACCACCCTGTCATATTCGGAGACGATGTTGACCCGCTCCATGAACACGGCTTTCAGCGCGTCCTGCCAGCTCCACAGGGACAAGGGATAGTAGCTCAATGGCCGGTAATCGGCATTGAGGACAAGGGCAGGACAGGCTTCCGGCGCAATCGGCGCGTGATACACGTGTCTCTCCACCGCTGGAACTCCAGCAAGGCCTACTATATCTGGTGCGACAGCCGTGTGAAGGGGTCGATTGTCCCACCTATTTGGCCTGCCCCAGACCCTTCAGACCACGGTAGTGCGACCACAACAGGCGCGCCGCAACGGCCCGCCAGGGGGAAAACCGGTTGCCCAAGATCCACATGGTCTTCTCAGTCAGCGGTTCGCCCAGGCTGAAAAGATGGGTTGCCGCCTGCCGCAGTGCAAGATCGCCCGCTGGCCATACATCAGCGCGCTGCAGGGCAGCGAGGAGGTAGATGTCGGCAGTCCAGGGCCCGACGCCGGGAAGTGCGACCAGACGTGCCCGCGCCTCGTCGTCCGGCAAGGCGGTCAGCCCGGAGATATAGTCGGGCGCGGATTGCAGGCGGGCCGCAATGCCGTGAAAACTGCGGGCCTTCGCGCCCGACAGGCCCAGTCTCTTCAACTCGTCGACGGGACAGGCGAGGATTGTGTCGCTGGAAAAGGGCGACAGGCGCGCTTCGATCCTGAACCAGATGGCGTGCGCTGCCTTGAGCGACAAGAACTGTTCCGTGACGATGTTCAGCAATGTCGCCGTTCCCGGCGTCATGGCCCGCAGTGAGGGAGACCCGTGGCGCACAACGACCTCGCCAAAGCACGGGTGCAGCGCACACAGGTGGCGAATCCCTTCGGCCAGGAGGTCGTCCGTCAATATGCCAGGGCGCAATGCTTCCATCGGAAGGATTTGACGGAACGGCGCGGGCTTCGCAAGAAGGCGGCATGGTTCAGCCCGTTTTCCGCTTTGCGCCCAGTCCCAATGGCAAGCTCCACCTCGGTCATGCCTATTCCGCACTCCTCAATGAGCGCATGGCAAGGAAAGCGGGCGGTCGGCTTCTGGTGCGCATCGAAGACATCGACAAGGAACGCTGCACGTCCACCCATGTGCAGGCGGCCTTGGAAGACTTGCGTTGGCTGGGCCTCGATTTTGAAAACGACGTGCTGTTCCAGAGCCAGCGCATGGCCGACTATCTCGACGCCGTCGCACGTCTCATGGAGATGGGACTGCTCTATGTCTGTACCTGCTCGCGAAAGACACTGGCCGATTACGCCAGCGAGCACCCGGGCCTGCGCCAAGATCCCGAGGGCCAGCCGCTCTACCCCGGCACCTGCCGCCGGATCGCTCACATGTTCAGCAGCGACTCCGCCTTGCGCCTGATGATGGACGAAGCCTTGCACCGCGCCGGGCCGGCCGCTGGAGCGCCGTTGTCATGGATCGAGAAGGGAGTGCGCGAACCTGCTGCTCCCGCACTGTGGGGCGACGTGATCATCGCCCGCAGAGGCATCGGCACAAGCTATCATCTGTCCGTGGTGGTGGACGACGCGTTCCAGGGTGTCACGGACATCGTGCGTGGCGAAGACTTGCGTGAACAGACAGCCATTCATCGTGTCCTTCAGGTGCTGCTTGGCCTCCCCGAGCCACGCTATCACCATCACCCGTTGATCCGCCATGACAGTGGCCGC
>CALMLK010000270.1 GCA_937868035.1 uncultured Alphaproteobacteria bacterium | reverse complement strand
TGCCGGTCGTGTAGATGTAGTTGGCGATGGGCGTGGAACCCACGAAACTCACCGCCGAGATGCCGGGATGATTGAGGATCGCGTCAACCGCTTCCTTGTCGCCCTGCACCACGTTGAACACGCCATCGGGGAGGCCTGCTTCTTTGAGCCAGGCGGCGATGAGCAGCGAGGCGGAAGGGTCACGCTCCGAAGGCTTCAGGATGAAGCAGTTGCCCGTGGCGAGTGCGGTGGGGAACATCCACATGGGCACCATGGCGGGGAAGTTGAACGGCGTGATGCCGGCGACGACGCCGAGCGGCTGGCGCGTGGACCAGCTATCGACCTTGGTGCCGACGTTCTCGGTGTACTCGCCCTTGAGGAGCGAAGGCGCGGCTGTGGCGAATTCCACCACTTCCATGCCGCGCTGCACTTCGCCCATGGCATCCGACAAGACCTTGCCGTGTTCGGCGGTGATGCAGGCCGCAAGTTCCTTGGTGCGCTGTTCGAGAATGCGGAGGAAGGCATTGAGGATGCGCGAACGGCGGAGCGGCGTGGTGGCCTGCCAGCCGGGAGCAGCGGCCTGTGCCACCTTCACGGCGGCGTCGAGTTCCGCCGTCGTGGCGAGAACCACTTCGCCCGTCTGTTCGCCCGTGGCGGGGTTGAACACGGCGCTCTTGCGGCCGCCCTTGCCCGCGGCTTCCTTGCCGCCGACCCAGTGATTGATTGTCTTGACCATGAGGTTTCCTCCCAAAATGATGGCCCCCTATGCCCTGCAACAATTTGCACAGCAATATGAAGATTTGCGCTTTCGTTGTGCGCAATTTATAGTTCCGGCATGGACTGGGACAATCTCCGCATCTTCCTTGCCATTGCCCGCGCAGGGCAGATCCTGAGCGCGGCGAAGACGCTGCATCTCAACCATGCCACGGTGGCGCGGCGGCTGGACGCGCTGGAAGAGCAGCTTGGCACACGGCTGTTCGACCGGCGCACCACCGGCACGGTGCTGACACCTGCGGGCGAAAGCCTGCTCACCCGCGTGGAGCGGATGGAATCGGAATTGCTGCAGGCCGATGCCGCCTTGCCCGCCACCTCGAACACGATCAGCGGCACGGTGCGCGTCGGCGCGCCGGACGGGTTCGGCACCTTTCATCTCGCGGGCGTGCTGGCACGGCTTGCCAACCTGCACCCGGCGCTCACCATCCAGCTTGTGCCGCTGCCGCGCTCCTTCTCCCTGTCGCGCCGCGAGGCGGATATCATCGTGACGATCGAGCGACCGAAGCTGGGCCGTGCCATCATCAAGAAGCTCACGGACTATTCGCTCTCGGTCTACGCGGCCAAGAGTTACGTCAAGCGCCAGGGAAACATTCAGTCCACGGATGATCTTTCCGGCAAGCTGTTCATCACCTATGTGGAGGACATCGCCTATTCACGTGCGCTGGACTACACCGCCGACCTCGCCAAGCTCATGGCGCGGCATTATGAGTGTGGCAGCGTGGTGGCCCAGATGGAAGCCGTGCTGGCGGGCGAAGGCATCGGCATCCTGCATGACTATGCCGCGGCGCGCCATCCCGGGCTCGTGCGCATCCTGCCGGACATGCGCTTCTCGCGCACCTACTGGCTGATGAGCCACCCCGACACCCACGACACGCGGCGCGTGGCGGAAGTCTATCGCGCCATCGTGGAAAGCGTGAAGCTGCGCGGCGCGGAATTCGTGCTGCGCTGACATCGGGCTGACGGCCTTGGTCAGGCTGCTGACAATGTGAGTATGAGATGCCTTTCCTGGCGCTGCGGGATCAGCGTTTTTACCAAGGAGAGAACCATGAAGATTATCCTCACCGCCCTTGCCCTCACTGTCGTCAGCACGGGGCTTTCCTTCGCCAACATTGCTCCTGCAAGTGATGCAGCGGTGGTCACGCCGGACAAGGCCACGACTGTCCAGGAAGCGCGCCGCAAGCAGCGCATCCCCGGTGGCAGCGGGTGTGACGATGCCCACGACCGCGCTGAACACGCGGAATGCCGGGGGTAAGCAAGTCATCCCCTCTTAAGTGGCCCGCCGGAAGGCGGGCCATGATGGGGCAGGTTTCCGGTTCAGGGCCAGTTCAGGGCCAGTCTTGGAGAGGGGGGCGCGTGTTTGCCAGCCACCAGCTCCCGTCCTGCCGTTCATCCGATCAGCTTCTTCAGGCCCTGCACCGTATCCGCTTCGTCTGCCGGCTTGTCCCAGCGGATGCGGGAAATGCGGGGGAAGCGCATGGCAATGCCGCTCTTGTGGCGGGCCGAGGGCTGGATGGCATCGAAGGCCACTTCCAGCACCAGTTGCGGTTTCACCTGGCGCACCGGGCCGAAGCGCTCGGTGGTGTTGTGGCGGACGAAGGCATCGAGCCGTTTCAGTTCCTCGTCGGTGAAACCGGAATAGGCCTTGCCCACGGGTACGAGTTCGCGCGGCGCCTTGCTCTCGTCCCAGGCGGCAAAGGTGTAGTCGGAATAGAAGGACGAGCGCTTGCCCGAGCCGCGCTGGGCGTAGATCATCACGCAGTCGGCGACCAATGGTTCGCGCTTCCACTTCCACCACAGCCCCTTGGGACGGCCGGAGACGTAGGCCGAATCCCTGCGCTTCAGCATCAGGCCCTCGATCCCTTCCTCGCGGGTGCCAGACCAGATCGCCTGCAACTCCGCATGCCCGGTCACGGGCACGATGGCCGAAAGGTCCATGCGGGGCGGCTTCACGCGGGCGAACCAGTCTTCCAGCACCTCGCGCCGTTCGCTCATGGTCCGTGCACGGAGGTCTTCGCCGTCTGCTTCCAGCAGGTCATAGAGCCGGATGAAGGCGGGATAGTCGGCCATCATCTTCTTCGTCACCGCCTTGCGGTTCAGGCGCTGCTGCAAGTCCTGGAAGGGCGCCACATGGCCGTCTCGCCCCACCAGCAACTCGCCATCGAGCGTGGCATTGAAGGGCAGGCTGGCGAACTCCGGGAAGGTCGCGGTGATGTCGTCGCCGGAGCGCGAGTAAAGTTTCGTCACATCGCCGCGGGCACAGACCTGCACGCGGATCCCGTCCCACTTCCATTCGATCTGGTAACTGGCAGGGTCGAGGGCATCACGGTCTGCCTGCTCCAGCGGATGCGACAGCATGAGCGGGCGGAAGACGGGGAGGTTCTTCACGTCAGGCCGCTCGGCCTTCCCCAGCAGCCAGGCGAAGAGCGGTTCATAGGGCATGCCCAGCCCGTGCCAGACCTCCTCGATGTCCTCGATGGGCTTGGCGAAGCCTTGGGCCAGCGCCGTCTTGGCGAGGCGCGCCGAGACGCCGGTGCGCATGCCGCCCGTCACCAGCTTGAGCAACGCCCAGCGCCCGTTCACATCCAGCGTGTCGAGCCACTGCGCCAGCGTTGCCTTGAGATCATTGCGGCCGGTGAGGCCCAGCGTCTCCACCACCTGCGCCAGGCTGGGCGGTGTTCCGGCGCCACGGTCGGGCCAGATCAGCGACAGCGTTTCCGCCGTATCGCCCACATAGTCGCGGCTCAGGCGAAACAGGTCGGCGTCGGTGTGGGCGGAGGCCAGTTCCAGCACGGTCTGGCGCACGGGAAAGGAAAACGGCAGGCCATCGGTGAGGGCGGCAAGGGCGTAGCCGCGGTCAGGGTCCGGCGTGCGCTGGAAATACTCCGCCATCAGCGCCAGCTTGCCATTGCGCGACGGGGTATAGGACAGGCGGTCCAGAAGTGTGGCGAAGGCTTTCATTCGCCATCCTCCTCGCCAAAGCCCACAAGCGACAGTGCGCGGGCCTTCAGGCCCATGGCCTGGCATTGCAGGGTGAGGGCGTCATCGCGGCCATGGGTGATCCAGATTTCGCCCGCGCCCACATCGTGGATGGTCTGCACCAGTTCCGGCCAATCGGCATGATCGGAGATGATGAGGGGCAATTCCACGCCGCGCTGGCGGGCGCGGGCGCGAATGCGCATCCAGCCCGAGGCGAAGGCGGGCAGGGGGTCGGCGAAGCGGCGGCTCCAGCGGTCGCCGATGGTGGAGGGAGGACAGATCACCACCTGCCCCGCGAGTTTGTCCGTGGCGTCGCTCACCAGCCTGAGGTCGCCGAGGTCGATGCCGAGCCGCTCATAGAGATCGCACAGCGGCTTCATCGCGCCATGCAGCCAGACGGGACCATCCAACCCTGCCTGCCGCATCATCATGACCAGGCGCTGGCACTTGCCGAGGCCATAGGCACCGATCTGGTGGGTGCGTTCGGGAAATGCGGCGAGCGACGTCATCAGCTTGGCCATCTCGTGCGCATCGCTCTCATGCACGAAGACGGGGAGCGCGAAGGTCGCCTCGGTGACGAAGAGATCGCAGGGCACCACCTCGAAGCCAACGCATGTTGCATCGGCGCGGCGCTTGTAATCTCCGGAAACGACGGCACGCTGTCCCCTGTATTCCATCACCACCTGGGCCGAGCCCAGCACATGTCCGGCAGGGGCCAGCCACACGGTCACCTCGCCCATCTGCAGCCGTTCGCCGAGCGCCAGGGATTGCAGGCTGCGGCCAGCCCCTTCGCCCAGCCGCACCTTCATGATGGCGAGGGTTTCTGCCGTTGCCAGCACCTTGGCATTGCCGGGGCGGGCATGGTCGGAATGGCCGTGGGTGATGATGGCGCGCTCCACCGGGGCGTGCGGGTCGATATAAAAATCACCCGGCACGCAGTGGAGGCCCCGGTCGTTGGGCCGGAGCCATGTTTCAAAGCCTTGCGCCATTTCGGGAATATGGGCAGCAGCGGGCGGGGCCGCAACGGCGCGTCCTTTCGCCCCTGACATGGCCCATGGCTTTTGCGCTTGCGAGATACTAGGTGTTGCCCTAAGGAGACTGTTCGTTATAACGAACGATCAGTCCGCCGATGGCCCCCATGACTGTCTTGAACCTCGAGCCCACCATGAACGACGCTGCCCTTGCTCCCGATCCCTCCACGGCTGCCCCGGTCTTCATTCCGGATGGCGTGTTTGCCGAGAAAGTGACGGAGGTCCAGCACTATACCGACCGCCTGTTCCGCTTCCGCATCACGCGGCCTCAGTCGTTCCGTTTCCGCTCGGGCGAGTTCGTGATGATCGGCCTGCCCAATGCGCCGAAGCCCGTGATGCGCGCCTATTCCGTGGCCTCGCCCTCCTGGGATGAGGAACTGGAGTTCTTCTCCATCAAGGTTCCGGGTGGCCCCCTCACCGAGCATCTGCAGAAGATCAAGGTGGGCGACACCGTCATCATGCGGCCCAAGCCCACGGGCACGCTGGTGAATGATGCGCTGCTGCCGGGCAAGCGCCTCTTCTGCTTTTCCACCGGCACCGGCTTTGCGCCCTTTGCCTCGCTCATCCGCGATCCCGAGACCTACGAGAAGTTCGAGCACGTCGTCGTCACGCACACCTGCCGCCAGCGCGATGAACTGAAGTATTCCGCCGACACGGTGCAGAACACGCTGGAAGATCCGCTGGTGGGTGAAGTGGCGCAAGGCCACCTGCATTATTTCCCTTCCACGACGCGGGAAGAAACAGCCCACATGGGCCGCATCACCACGCTCATCCAGACGGGCGAGCTTTACGAGGCGATGGGCATTGCGCCACTCAATGCTGAGTCTGACCGCATCATGGTCTGTGGCTCGATGGCCTTCATGAAGGACATCCGCACCATCGTGGATGCAATGGGCTTCCACGAAGGCTCCAACGCCGACCCCGGCACCTACGTCGTCGAACGCGCCTTCGTCGGGTGAACCACGAACTCAGCGCGGTGAGCGGCGACTATGTCTTCTGCTCAAGCACCTTGCCCACCAGCAGCGTGATCACCGGAATGGCGAGATAGCCGAAGCCGATCTGGACCGCATATTCCCGCAGGCTCATGCCGGTCATGGGAACAAGCACGGCCACGTCCAGCACGAGGTTGATCGTAAGCCACAGCAGCCCCAGCAACAGGCCCTCGCGCAGATATCCGGACGAGACGCGGCGGAAATAGGACACCAGCAGCACTGCGGCGGTAGCCGTTGCGGTCCCGAACATCACCGACTTGAAGAGGCGGATGTCGGTGCGGAACTGCCCCGTCTGGTCCACAAAGCCAATGGAGATCGCAAGCGGCACCGCCCAGGAGATGATGCCATAGAGCAGGGCGCGGAACGGTTGGGTCATGTCATGCCTCCCATGACTTGCAAATGTCGCACGCGGACTCGCAGTCCGCACTGATGCGTGTCAAACCGTCACCAGAATGATCACACCGCGCACCGCCTTCGATGCCCAGGGCTACCTCCGCTTTTCGGTGTCACCCGCGTTGACTCGCTGGGTGGAGGCAGCGGCGCGGGCGGGCGTTGCGGCGCTGGACGATCCGGCCCATGCCCATTGGTGGCGGCACGGGCGCACCTGGTTCGTGGGTGTGGATGCGCTGCCCAATGATGGCGATGGCGCCGTACCCGGCGGGCCGGCACTCGCGGGTGAGGCCATTGATTTCGTCCGGCAGGAACTGGGCTTCATCCAGCCGTGGCACAAGGCGCAGGTCTCGGCCTGCTTTCCCGGTTATCCGCAGCGCGACGCCGACGAGAGCGAGACGCAGCACCGTTTCCGCCGCGCCCGCGACGCGGCCCATGTGGACGGCCTCCACGGCGAAGGCCCGGCGCGGCGCCGCCACATGCGGGAGTTCCATGATTTCATCCTCGGCCTGCCGCTGACGGCCGCGAGTGCCGACGCCGCACCGCTCGTGGTATGGGCGGGATCGCACGTCATCATGCAGCAGATGTTCAGGCTCGCCTTCGCCCCTGTGCCGCCACAGGACTGGGGCGATGTGGATGTGACGGCCTTCTATCAGGCTGCCCGCGCCCGCGTCTTCGACGAATGCCCGCGCATCGAACTTCCCGCGCAGCCGGGTGAGGCGACCCTCGTCCATCGCTTCACCGTGCACGGCGTGGCACCCTGGGGCGAACAGGCCAGCGCCTCGCCCCACGGCCGCATGATCGCCTATTTCCGCCCGGAAACCGAAAACCGCATCAGGTGGCTGGGCTGACGGCCCACATCCCCGCATCTTCTCGCGCGCCGATGAGGGCGAGGCCCTTCGCAATCGAGATGAGTTCGTCGCCTGCTTCCACCTTGGCCTCGCCGAAGCGGGCGTGGAAGAGGGCGCGCACGGCGGGAACGTGGGAGGTGCCACCGGTCAGGAACACACGGTCGATGCCGCTGGCGCCAAGGCCCGCGCGCTCCAGCACGGTTGCGATGGCCGCGTCCAGCCGCGCCAGGTCTTCGGCGATCCAGCTTTCGAAATCCTTGCGGCGGATGGTGCGCTTGATCGCGACACCCTCCACGGCGAAATCGAACACTGCCTTGTCCGCGTGGGATAGTTCGGCCTTGGCGGCAGCCACGGTCTGGTACAGGCGATACACCGCGCCGCTCTCGATCAGCGCAATGAAGGCCTCCAACTGTTTTGCCTGCGGGCTGGCATTAGCGAATTCCTGCAGGGCCTTGATGACCGGCGGGCGGTTCATCATCGAGAGCTCGTTCCAGCGCGCGAAGCTGGTGAAGTAATGCAGCGGGATCGGCAATTCCTTGCCCCAACTGGTGTAGGTGGCATGCTTGCCCAGTTGCGGCGCCACCACGGCATCGATGATGCGGTAGTCGAAGGTATCGCCGGCGAGACCGACGCCCGCGTGGGCCAGGGCCTGCGCCGCCTCGCCGGGCGCGAAACGCATGACGGAGAAGTCGGAAGTGCCGCCGCCGAAATCGCCGACGAGAACGGTTGCAGGTTCGGTGAGGCGTTGCGCGTAGAAGAAGGCGGCGGCCACGGGTTCCAGCACGAAATGAACCTCGTCGAAGCCCAGCGCCGCAAAGGCATCGCC
>CALMLK010000269.1 GCA_937868035.1 uncultured Alphaproteobacteria bacterium | reverse complement strand
AGAAAAAGCCGTCAACGTCCGTCGCCTCGGAAGCCAGGAGCAGAAGGCGATGACACTCGCCGAGGCGCTCACCTCGCTCACAACGGAAGCGACACCACCCGACTTGAGGTGAACTGTGATGGGCATGACTGCGTAAGAGCAGATCATGCCCAGACACATCATCATCGGAACATCGGGAATCGGCGGGGCTTTGGCGCGGCGGTTGGCGGGGCGAGGGGATTCGCTTCATCTCATCTCGCGGAACGGCGCGGCACTTGCTGAAGTGGCTGCGGAACTCGGGGCGACATGCACGGCTGCCGATGTCACGGAGCCCGGTGCCCTTGAATCGGCAATCGTGCAGGCGGGAGGCCAGATCGACGGGCTTGCCTATTGCGTCGGCTCGATCAACCTCAAGGCCCTCTCGCGCCTCACCGAGCAGGACGGCCTTGCCGATTTCCAGTTGAATGCCCTGGGCGCATTCCGCGCCGTGAAAGCGGCGCTGCCTGGCCTCAATGCGACCGCGCAAACCAATGCCTCCGTGCTGCTCTTTTCCACCGTGGCGGTGCAGCAGGGCTTTGCCTCCCATGCGTCGGTTGCCATGGCGAAGGGCGCGGTCGAGGGCCTGGCGCGGGCGCTGGCGGCGGAGCTTGCGCCGAAGGTGCGGGTGAATGCCATCGCGCCGTCGCTCACGCGCACGCCGCTCGCATCCGGTTTCACGGCAAGCGAACAGACGGCAGCCGCCATCGCGGCGCTCCATCCATTGCCGCGCCTTGGAACGCCCGACGATGCAGCGGCACTTGGCGCACTTCTCCTGTCGCCGGAGGCGGGCTGGATCACGGGGCAGGTGATTGGCGTCGACGGCGGCCGGTCGTCATTGCGCGTGAAAGGCTGATCAGCCACTTGAAAAGTAACAAGACAAGTTCCAGATAAATCCGGTATAAGGACTCATAATGGAACTCGGACTCTATACTTTTGCGGATGTGGCTGCGGGCCACCCGGAACTGGCGGGGCAGCGTTTGCGCAACCTCGTCGAGGAAATGGAACTTGCCGATCAGGTCGGCCTCGATGTGTTTGCCGTGGGCGAACACCACCGGCCCGACTACGCCGTCTCATCGCCCGCGGTGGCACTGGCGGCGGGGGCGGCGCGGACGAAGCGCATCCGCCTTTCCAGCGCCGTCACCGTACTATCGTCGGATGATCCGGTGCGCGTGTTCCAGCAATATGCGACCGTCGACGGCATTTCCAATGGCCGGGCCGAGATCATGGCGGGGCGGGGCTCCTTCATCGAGTCCTATCCGCTCTTCGGCTATGACCTTGATGATTACGACGCGCTGTTCGGCGAGAAACTGGACCTGCTGATGAAGCTGCGCGAGAGCGAGCGCATCACCTGGGCCGGGCAGTTGCGGCCATCGATCAACAATCTCGGAATCTATCCGCGCCCCGAGCAGAAGAAGATGCCGATCTGGATTGCCGTCGGCGGCACCCCGCAGTCGGTGGTGCGCGCGGCGACGCTTGATCTGCCCATGGCGCTTGCCATCATCGGCGGTGATCCGCGCCGCTTCGAGCCGTTCTTCGCCCTCTATCGCGAGGCGCACGGCAAGGCGGGGCATGACGCCAAGACGATTCAACTCAGCCTCAACATGCACGGCTTCGTGAGCGATACGGATGAGAAGGCGCGGGATATCTACTCCGCCGCCCATCTCGACGTGATGAACCGCATCGGCCGTGAACGTGGATGGCCGCCGCAAGGCCGCGCGCATTTCGATCAGTCCTGCAGCCCCACGGGCAATCTCATCGTGGGATCGCCAGACCAAGTGGCCGACCGGATCATCGAACTGCATGCGCTGTTCAAGAACACGCGCATTCTCGTGCAGATGGCGATCGGCACGGTGCCGCATGCCGAGCAGATGCGCGCGATTGAACTCATGGGAACAAAAGTGGCGCCCAAGGTGCGGGCCGCCGTCGGAGGTGCCTGATGTCTCTGCCCAATATTCCCGATCCCTTGCCCGGCGATGCGGCGGCGGCCGATGCGCTCGACCTTGTCATCGTGCCGCGGGCGCGTGACATCGGCGATTTCGAGGTG
This sequence comes from uncultured Alphaproteobacteria bacterium, assembly GCA_937868035.1. Taxonomy (GTDB): domain Bacteria; phylum Pseudomonadota; class Alphaproteobacteria; order Rhizobiales; family Aestuariivirgaceae; genus Aestuariivirga. The sequence goes on along the minus strand of CALMLK010000269.1, from coordinate 6,715 downwards.
CGCCGCGCCTTGCCCTCGGCCCAGCGGCAGATGGTGGGGCCATTCATCTTCTTCGACCAGTTTGGCCCGGTGCTGATGAAGGCGGGGCAGGGCATGGATGTGCGGCCGCATCCCCACATCGGCCTTTCCACCGTCACATGGGTTTATGACGGCGTGATCCAGCACAAGGACAGCCTGGGCTTTGACCAGGCGATCAAGCCGGGTGAGTTGAACTGGATGACGGCGGGCAAGGGCATCGTGCATTCCGAGCGCACGCCGCCGCGGGAGCGTGGCGCCGGGCAGAAGATCTACGGCATCCAGAGTTGGGTGGCGCTGCCGAAGTCGCACGAAGACGTGGCTCCGAATTTCGAGCATGTGCAGGATGCCGCCCTGCCGTTGCTTGCCGACAAGGGGCGGAGCGTGCGCGTGATTGCGGGCGAGATTTATGGCGCGCGATCGCCGGTAAAAACCCATTCCGACCTGTTCTATGCCGACGTGACGCTTGAGCCCGGCGCACGCCTGCCGTTGCCGGCGGAGCATGAGGAGCGTGGCATCTACATCTCGGAAGGTTCGCTCACCGTTTCGGGCGAGCGCCACGAGGCGGGGCGGCTTCTGGTGTTCAAGCCCGGCGATGCACTCACGCTCGCCACGGAAACGGGGGCGCGCTTCATGCTGCTCGGTGGCGAACCCATGGATGGCCCGCGCTACATCTGGTGGAATTTCGTGTCGTCCTCAAAAGACAAGCTGGAAGCCGCGAAGGACGATTGGAAACGGGCCCGCTTTGCCATCGTCCCCGGCGACGAAAAAGAGTTCATCCCTCTGCCGGAGTGAGCAGGGCTTTCAGTTCCCCAGCATGATGTCGCGGGCTTCGCCTTCCTTGATCTGGAAGGACGCTGTGAGGCGTTCGCTGCCGATGCGGGCGATGGCGATGTATTCGCCGGGCTGGAGCGCAACATTGGCGTTGAGGCCGATGATGTTGCTGAGTTCCGTTTCCGTGCCGCGGCGGATTTCCCATTCCACGCGGCTGTCGGGCGCACCCACATAGGAGAGGCGGGCGAGGCCGGCGCGGTGGTCGATCTCCACGGCACTCATGATGCCGGGCGTCACCTTCACGTCCATCACGGCCACGGCGTTGCCGGTGATGAGACGGCTCTCGACACGATACTGTCCGGCGGTGAGGTTGATGATTTCGCCGGGTGTGGCGGTTTCGCGGACCATCTTGCCCTTGGCCTTGCCGGTGAGCGCATAGACGCGGGTGCTGCTGCCAATGTCGGGCGAGATGAGCCCGCGAATGCGCGGCAGGACGCGGAGCGCGCCGGCATTCAGCACGAAGCGCATGTCCATGCGCGTGCCTTCCAGCAGGGTGAAGCTCTCTTCCAGTTCCACGGCGCCATAATGCGCCTCGACGGCGTAGTAACCCGGCTGCAGCGCCACGGCGGCCGTGGTGGCGGCGCCATCGAACACCGTGTCGCCGGCGGCATTGGTCACCAGCCAGGTCACATTCTTCAGGAGCATTGCCGACTGGTCCGTCAGGCGGGCGGAGAGGGTTGCCATCTCCTGACCGGGTGCGGCCTTGGCGACTGCCACCTCATGTTCGGCGGACGGGGAAATGGAGCCGGTCTCTTCATTCTCCGGCGCAAGGTCGGGCTGGGCTGCGGGCAGGGCACTGCCGGCGGTGAGCAGACATGAAATCGCAACGCACGAGAAAAGCGCCGCCAGACGGAAGTTTTGAACTTTTCTCGTCTGGCGGCGTGTGTGCGAAGGACGGGTGCAGGCGTCCATCGTCATCCCCTGTAACACTCTGTTGGCGCCGTCCCTGGCGCCGTTCTCCCCAAGCCTTCTCGGCCGGCAGGTGGACTGAACACCAAGCGCGGCCGGGGCGCAACGGAATGCCTAATGAATGGTTAATAACACGCATGCAATTGCAGCCATTGCGCAGGCGGGGGTTGCTTTGCCATATGGAGGCATGACCCAATTCAATGACACGTCCTCGCTTCTCGCCTTCCTGAAAACCCGTAAATCCGCTTCTGCCAAGGCCATGTCCGGCCCCGGCCCCAGCGATGCCGAGCTGCGCCAGTTGCTGGCACTGGCCACGCGCGTGCCGGACCACGGCAAGCTCACGCCTTGGCGCTTCATCACCTTCACGGGCGAGGGGCGGGCGAAAATCGGGGAACAGTTCGCGGCGCGCTGGAAGGTGCTGCATCCGGAACACGGCGACGAAATCCTGGCCTTCATGCGCGGCTTCATGATGCGCGCGCCCACGGTCGTGGCGGTGGTCTCGAAGGCGGCGGCGCATCCGAAAATTCCCGTGTGGGAGCAGCAGATGTCGGCTGCGGCCGTGTGCTTCAACCTCGAACTCGCTGCGCAGGCCCATGGTTTCGATGCCACCTGGCTCACCGATTGGGTGGCCTATGACACGGAGGCGAAGGCGGCCATGGGCATCGGCGCGGAAGAGCAGGTGGCGGGTTTCATCTTCATCGGCACGGCATCTGCGCCGCTGGAAGACCGTCCGCGGCCAGACGTCGATACACTCGTCACGGCGTGGAGCGCATGATGGCCATCAAGGGCGTACTCTTCGACAAGGACGGCACACTGATTGAAGTGAACGGCACCTGGGTGCCGCTGTACCGGCAGATGCTGAAGCAGGACTTCGACGTTCCCGACAGCGACATCGAGGTGATGCTGGAGCGCGGCGGCTTTGATCCGGCGACGGGTACGTTCCGCCCCGGCAGCACGCTGGCCGCGGGCACCACGGGGCAGATCGTGCAGCTCTGGTGGCCGGAACTGACGGACGAACAGCGGAAGCAACGCGTCTCCCTGATCGACAACGAAATCGCTCCGCAGGCAAAGCAATTCATCAAGCCCCTCATGGAGTTATCCAACGTTTTTGATGAATTGCGCGAAATGGGCCTGCGGCTTGGCGTGGCCACCAACGACAGCTTCCGCTCGGCCATGGCGCAGATGAACCATCTCGATGTGCATCATTATTTCGACCACATCATCGGTTGGGATTCCGTTGTCGTTCCGAAGCCCTCGGGACACATGATCGAATATTTCTGCGGCAAGACAGGTCTCCGGCCGGAGGAGGTTGCGATGGTCGGCGACAACGGCCACGACATGGAAGAGGCGCGGGCAGGCGGCGCTGGCCTAGCCGTTGCCGTGCTCTCCGGCAATTCCGCCCACGGCGACATCGCCCACATGGCCGACCACACCCTCGACAGCGTGGCGGCCCTGCCGGCCCTCCTGCGGAGCCTCTGATGTTCTATGATGCCATCCGCAACGATCACGGCCTCGCGGTTGATCCGTTCAAGGCGATTGTGGTGCCGCGCCCCATCGGATGGATTTCCACCGTGTCGGAGCAGGGCGTCAACAATCTCGCGCCCTACAGTTTCTTCAACGCCTTTGCCGATGCGCCCAACTACGTGGCCTTCGGGTCTGGCGGGCGGAAGGACTCGCTCACCAACATCGAAGCCACCGGCGTCTTCGCCGTGAACCTCGCCACCTTCGACCTGCGCGAAGCGGTAAATGCAACATCGGCCAAGGTCGCTCCGCATGTGGATGAATTCCAGGTCTCCGGCCTCACCCCGGTGCCGTGCCGGCTCATCAACTGCGCCCGCGTCGGCGAAAGCCCGGCGGTGCTGGAATGCCGCCACTTCAAGACCGTCGAACTTCCCGACGACGACGGACACATCGCGGATTTCCTGGTGATCGGCCGCGTTGTCGGCGTCTACATTGACGACCGCTACATCACCGACGGCCGCGTGCAGATCGCCGACATGAAACCCATCGCGCGGCTGGGCTATTCAGAATACGCCACGGTCGACAAGGTCTGGCGCATGCGCCGCCCGGATTAGAGGCAAGCGCGCGTCCGCAAGTCCGTCATCCCTTATGCAGGTCGGCGGGGCGTTTCCGCACCATCACTTGCCGCAGGCACTGGGCCACCAGCGTGCCGTCCTGCTTGTAGGCGCGGTGGTCGAATTCAACGATGCCGGCGTCGGGGCGGGATTTGCTCTCGCGCCTTGTCGCGATGCGCGTGGTCACGCGGATGGTGTCGCCCTGGAACAGGGGGGCTGGAAATTTTACTTCCGTCATGCCGAGGTTGGCGACGATCGTACCCGTTGTCAGGTCGTTGACGGAAATTCCCACCATCAGCCCCAGCGTGAACAGCGAGTTCATCAGCGGCTGGCCCCATTCCGTGTCCTTGCAGAACTCACGGTCGATGTGCAGCGGCTGCGGATTATAGGTGAGGGCGGAGAAGAAGATGTTGTCCGCTTCTGTCACCGTGCGGCGGATGGGATGGTCGTGGACGCTCCCCACCGTGCAATCCTCAAACCACAATGCCGGCATGCTGACCCCTTTATGAATTCCCCGCCAAGCAAGCGCAGCCGCGGACATGATGCAAGGGCGCGAAAGTCACGGGTAACAACCTCAAAATACAACCGGAAAGAGAATCGCTGTCTGGCATGAGTCGCGGTGCGAGTCGTGAACGGAGGCCGAACGCCACAATTCCGCCATTGTGGACAAATCTGTTGAAAAGCCAGTTTTCGCTCGCTCTTTCAACATCATAGACCCTGTGGAAAAGCTGTGGAAAAGCTGTTTAACGTGTCATTAACCAAGCGCGCGCAGGACTCGCCCCACGTGCAGGCGGTCCGCCCCCCGGACCTCCGCACCACCGAGGCACTGGGGCCCCGGTCGTTGGCACAGAGAGAGTCGCGTCACATGGTCAGTTGTCTCTTGATCGACAGAAACGCCGGCGAGCGCCTGAAGCTCTCCGACATCATGGCTGAGTTGGGCTTTGACTGCATTGCGCTGCCTGAGACGGCGGATGGTATCCGCTACTGCCAGACGCATCGGCCCGATGTTGTGGTGATGTCCGCGGCCGCCGCCGATGACGCGCGCGACTTCCTGCGTTTTGCGCCGGGAGCCGATGGCCGTGATGGCCGCCCCGTCGTGATCTTCTATGCCGACAAGCCCGACGTGGAAACCATGGGCGAGGCGATCCGCGAAGGCGCTGCCGAATTCCTCCTCAAGCCCTTTGACCGCGATCTCCTGAAGTTCAAGCTGCGCCAGTCCGGCGTCATGCCGGGTGTGCGCGCCAACTGACGGCAATTCCTACCCAATTCCTAACGGGCATAGTGAACCGATTGTTAAGCGTTGCACCGTAGCCTTCTCCCATTAGTTTGCATGGGTCTGGGAATGCAGGTCGAGTCAGTCACGGGTTTGGATGTCACGGTTCTGGAAGCAGTCATCGATACGGGCGGCGTCATGGCCCGCGTCGCATTGGCCCGCCAGCTTTGCACGCTGATTGCAGCAGACGACACGCCACAGCACGAACGCGAATCCGTCCTTCCCGTCATGCTGAAGCTGGCGCTGGACGAAGAACGCGCCGTGCGCGCCGTCCTTGCCGAAGAGCTGTCCTCCATCGCCGCCGTTCCTGCCGATCTCCTGTTCTGCGTCATTGCAGGAGAGGATGATATTGCGCTGCCGTTTCTCAAGATCACGCCGGCGCTTGATCCGTGGCACATGCTGGCGGTGTTGCGCGTCGGCGACGAAGCGCGCCAATGCACGGTCGCCTCGCGCCACGACATCACGGCGGAGGCCGCGGCCTACATCATCAAGTCTTCGTCCGTGCCGGTCGTGGGCGCGCTGATGGACAACGAACTTGTGAAACTCGAACTCGCGGACATGCACGCGCTCTATGCGCGGCTGGGCCAGTCCGGCGATCTCGTTGACAGGCTTCTGGCGATGCCCAATCTGCCGCTCGACATTCGCATCACGCAGGCCAAGCGCGCTGCCACGCGCATGCGCCAGTTGATGGCCGAGAAGTCCTGGCTTCCCGCCAATGTTGCCTCCGAACTCGTCTCCGATGCGGAAGACAGCGCCATCCTGCAGGTTCTGGCCACGGCGCCGGTGGACGAACTTTTGCGCGGCATTGATTTCCTCGCGGCGAAGCACATGCTGACACCCGCTCTCATCATCCGCGCTGCCTGCCTCGGGGAAATGCGCGTGGTGGAAGCCTCGCTCGCCCATCTCGCCGGATCTTCACCGCAGCGTACGGCGGGGCTGATGTATGGCCGGGGGGCCATGAAATCGCTCGTCTCGAAGTGCGGGCTTCCCGCCTCCTGCGCCGGTGTCTTGCAGGCCTATGCCGATGTGGTGATGGAAGCGCGCGCCGAAGGGCTCAACCTCGGCCGCGAAAGTTTCGGACGCCGGCTGCTCGAAGCGCTCATGACGCGCTACGAATTGCTGTCACCCCATGACCGCGCCAAGCAGATTGAATACGTCGGCCGCTTCGCCGAAGACCGCGTCCGCAAAATCGCCCGGCAACTGAAAGCCGACATACAGCGCGCGGCGTAAGCGGCCATCCGTCTCAATATTTGAACTGTTCGTTCAGCACCCGCTCGGCCAGGCTGTGGCCGGGGTCGAAGAGCATTTTCACGGAGCGCTTCTTGTCTTCGGCGATCTTGACGGTCTGGACGTGCCGCACTTCCAGATGATCGGCCACGGCGGCGACCGGGCGCTTTTCCGATTCCAGAATGGTGAACGTCACCTCGGCCGTTTGCGGCAGGATGGCGCCGCGCCAGCGCCGGGGGCGGAAGGCGCTGATCGGCGTGAGCGCCAAGAGCGGTGATCCCACCGGCAGGATGGGCCCATGGGCCGACAGGTTATAGGCCGTGCTGCCCACGGGCGTTGACAGCAGGATGCCATCGCAGGCCAGTTCCTCAAGCCGCACCTG
>CALMLK010000268.1 GCA_937868035.1 uncultured Alphaproteobacteria bacterium | reverse complement strand
ATCCTGGCGGCGATCCTGCTGAAGATGGGCGGATACGGCTTCCTGCGCTTCTCGCTGCCGATGTTCCCGGACGCCAGCCTGTACTTCCCGAACTTCGTCTATGCGCTTTCGGTGGTGGCCATCGTCTACACCTCGCTCGTCGCCCTGATGCAGGAGGACATGAAGAAGCTGATTGCCTATTCGTCCGTGGCGCACATGGGCTTCGTCACCATGGGCATCTTCTCCATGACGCGGCAGGGCATCGATGGCGCCATGTTCCAGATGATCAGCCACGGGCTTGTGTCCGGCGCGCTGTTCCTCTGTGTGGGCGTTGTCTATGACCGCATGCACACACGCGAGATCGCGGCCTATGGCGGCCTTGTGAACAGGATGCCGCTCTATGCGGCGGTGTTCATGCTGTTCACCATGGCGAATGTCGGCCTTCCGGGTTCTTCCGGATTCGTCGGTGAATTCCTGACGCTGATCGGCACGTTCCAGAACAATACCTGGGTGGCGTTCTTCGCGACCTCGGGCGTCATTCTTTCCGCCTGCTATGCGCTGTGGCTCTATCGCCGCGTGGTGTTCGGCAAGCTGGAGAAGTCGACGCTGACGTGGATGCCGGACATGACGCCGCGTGAACTCGCAATGCTGGCGCCGCTTGTGGTGCTCACGTTGTTCTTCGGTGTGTACCCGGCGCCCATCCTCGACACGGTGGCAGCCTCGATCGAGGGCCTGCTCAAATCCGTGCAGGTGGCCGCTGCCCATCTCGACACCATTACCCTTACGATGAAGTGACCCCATGATGACCTTCCTGCAACAGGCTGATGCCGCTGCCGCCGCCCCGGAAATCCTGCTGGCGGTGCTGGCGATGGTCCTGCTGATGCTCGGTGTGTTCAGCCGCCGCGAGGCCTATGGCACCGTGGCCTCGGGTGCCGTGATCGCGCTGCTCGTCGCCATGGCGGCGGTGATCTGGGGCACGGGCGAGGGCAAGGTGACGGCCTTCGGCGGCGCCTTCGTGGTGGACGGCTTTGCGCGCCTGATGAAGGTGCTGGCCATGTCGGGTTCCGCCATTGCCATCATCCTGTCGGGGCGCTTCCTCGCGCGCGTGCACATGGCCAAGTTCGAATATCCGGTGATCATCCTGCTCGCCACCGTGGGCATGATGATGATGATCTCGGCGGGTGATCTGATCTCGCTCTACATGGGCCTGGAATTGCAGTCGCTGGCGCTTTACGTGGTGGCGTCGATCAACCGTGACGATGCCAAGTCGTCGGAAGCCGGCCTCAAGTATTTCGTCCTCGGCGCGCTGTCGTCGGGCATGCTGCTTTATGGCGCGTCGCTGGTCTACGGTTTCACCGGCACGACGCAGTTCACCGGCATTGCGGCGGCGCTGGGTGCATCGGGATCCAGCCTCGGCGTGCTGTTCGGGCTTGTGTTCATCATCTCCGGCCTTGCCTTCAAGGTTTCTGCCGTGCCGTTCCACATGTGGACGCCGGACGTCTATGAAGGTGCACCGACGCCGGTGACCGCCTTCTTCGCCGCCGCGCCGAAGATTGCCGCCATGGCTCTGTTCGTGCGCGTTCTCACCGGACCTTTCGCCGCCGTGGTAGCGGACTGGCAGCAGATCGTGGTGTTCGTGTCGATCGCCTCCATGGTGCTCGGCGCCTTCGCCGCCATCGGCCAGACCAACATCAAGCGCCTGCTGGCCTATTCGTCCATCGGCCACATGGGCTATGCGCTTGTCGGCCTTGCGGCGGGCAGCGATGAGGGTGTGCAGGGCGTGGTCATCTACATGCTGATCTACCTGTTCACCACGGTTGGTGTGTTCGCCTGTGTGCTGGCCATGCGCCGCCAGGGCCGTGCGGTGGAACAGATTTCCGACCTCGCGGGACTTGCGCGCACCAACAAGGGACTCGCCTTCGTGTTCTCCATGCTGATGTTCTCGCTGGCGGGCATTCCGCCGCTGGCGGGCTTCTTCGGCAAGCTGTTCGTGTTCATGGCGGCGGTGAAGGCCGGGCTTTGGCTGCTCGCCATCATCGGTGTGATCGCCAGCGTTGTCGGTGCCTACTACTACCTGCGCATCGTGAAGATGATCTACTTCGATGAGCCGGTGGATGCGTTCGATGCCGTGGATGGCGAAGTGAAGACCGTGGCCTATGCCTCCGGTGCCTTTGCGCTCGTCTTCGTGCTGATTGCGCAGCCGCTCCTGGCACTGGCGACCGCGGCCGCGCAGTCGCTGCACTGAGGTGCCCCTGATCGCGCCCGTCCAGCGTTTCGCCACCATTGATTCCACCAATGCGCAGGCGCAACGGCTGGCCGCTGCGGGCACGCGCGGCCCCTTGTGGCTGGTGGCAGATGTGCAGGACGCGGGCAAGGGACGGCTTGGCCGCAGTTGGGTATCGCCGGCGGGCAATCTCCATGTGTCTTACCTCGTTCCCGTGGCGGCCCCGGCGCACGCCATTCCGCAGATCGCTTTTGTGACGGCGTTGGCCGTGCATGACACGGTATCCCGGTTTTGCGGAACCGCCCCGGTGCGATTGAAATGGCCGAATGATTGCCTGCTGGCCGGTGGCAAGGTTTCCGGCATCCTGTGCGAGACGGTGGAGGGCGGGCAGGTGGTGATCGGGTGCGGCATCAACATCGCCCACAGTCCGCAGGGCCTCGCCTACACGACATCGCACCTTCACCAATATGCACCAGAGGCCAGCGTCGATTCAGTATTTGCCGTCTATGCGGCGGCGTTGGATGCGCGCCTCGCCGAATGGGCTGACGGCGCGGGGTTCGCGGACATCATTCGTGCTTGGGAAGAGCGGGCCCACGGGCTTCATTCCCCCGTGCATGTGGAAAGCGGCAACAGTGTTTGGGAGGGTGTGTTCGATGGCCTCGCAAGCGATGGTGCGCTCGTGGTAAAATGTGGGGATGGCTCGCGTCAGGCGATCCACGCGGGTGACGTTACATTCAGGGCAGGTGCAGCATGAGCAGCCGTCGCAAGCGCGGGGAAGACCAGGGACTTGTGCTGCTGCCGATGGGCGGTACGGGCGAGATCGGCATGAACTGCTACTGCTACGGCGTGGGGCCGGTCGAATCCCGCGAGTGGCTGATGGTTGATCTGGGCGTAAAGTTCGGCGGCGATGCGGAACCGGGTGTCGATGTGATCCTGCCGGACGTGGGGTTCATGACGTCGAACCGCAACGATCTTGCGGGACTGGTCATCACCCATGCGCATGAGGATCATATCGGCGCGGTGCCGTGGCTCTGGCCGCAACTGGGGTGCGATGTGCATTGCACGCCCTTCGCGGCGGAACTGCTGAAACTGAAGCTGAAGGAACACGGGCTGGATGGCGATGTGCCGGTGATCGTGCATCAGCCGGGCAAGCCCTTCAAGGTTGGGTCGTTCACGGTCGAATATGTGGAGGTCACGCACTCCATTCCGCAGTCGCATGCGCTGTGGATCAAGACCGAGCAGGGGCGCGTGCTGCACTCCGGTGACTGGAAGATCGACCGCACGCCGGTGCTGGGAAAGCCGTTCAACGAGAAGCGTTTCATCGAAATCGGCAAGGAGGGCGTGGATGCCTTCGTATGCGATTCGACCAACGTGCTGCGCGAGGGCGTGTCACCCTCCGAGACCGATGTGGCGGCGACATTGACCGACATCATCAAGGCCGCACCTGGCCGCGTGGCCGTGACGACCTTCGCCTCGCATGTGGAACGCATCACCTCGGCCGTGCGTGCGGCACGGGCGGCGGGTCGCGAGGTGGTGATCGCCGGGCGTGCCATGCGCAACACGATCGAAGCGGCGCGCATTTGCGGCATGCTGGAAAACACCGGTGCCTTCCTGGACGAGGCGGAGTTCGGCTATCTGCCGCAGGACAAGATCATGCTGCTGTGCACCGGCAGCCAGGGTGAGCCGCGGGCGGCCATTGCCCGCATCGCCGAAGATAACCATCCCAATGTCGCGCTTGAGAAGGGTGATCTCGTCATCTTCTCGGCGCGCACCATTCCGGGCAACGAGAAGGAAGTCGGCGCGGTCATCAACAACCTCGCACAGCTTGATGTGGATGTGATCACGGCAGACGAGGCGCTGGTGCATTCCTCGGGGCATCCGCGCCAGGGCGAGTTGCAGCAGATGTATGGCTGGGTGAAGCCCAAGGCGCTGGTGCCGATGCATGGCGAACCGCGCCACCTGCGCGCCCATGCCAAATTTGCGGCGGAGCACGGCATCGCCAACACGCTCATTCCCGAAGATGGCAAGATCCTTCGGCTGGCGCCGGGGCCGCTTGCCATCGTGGACGAGGCCCCGGCGGGCATCCTGCATGTGGATGGCAAGCTGATCGTGCCGGGGGTCGATGGGCCTGCCAAGCAGCGCCGCAAGTTGTCCTTCGTGGGTCTGGTTGTTGCGGGCGTTGTGGTGGACGACCGGTTGGACCTCGCCGATGATATCGAAGTGATCCTCGATGGTGTCCCGCCCGCCCTCGGTGAGGTGCTGGAGGAGGCCGCCGAGAAGGCATTCACCTCGCTGCAACGGCAACGCCGCAAGGATGCCGCGGTGGTTGAGGATACCGTGCGCCTCGCCATCCGGCGGGCAGCCGAGGCGGAATGGGGCAAGAAGCCCGTCGTCAAGGTGATCGTCGTCCGGGTTTAGCCCGCAACCCCCTGCTATAATCAGCGAATCATGAGCAAACACGTTCCCCCGCCGCCACCGCGGGCCCCCGACATCGAGCCTGTTGAACTGAAGGATGCGCTGGAAGAGCGCTATCTCGCCTATGCGCTGTCCACCATCATGCACCGTGCGCTGCCCGATGTGCGTGACGGGCTGAAGCCGGTGCATCGGCGCCTGCTGCATGTGATGCGGCTGTTGCGGCTGGACCCGAGTGCCGCCTTCAAGAAGTCCGCCAAGATCGTGGGCGACGTGATGGGCGGCTATCATCCGCACGGCGACCAGTCGATCTACGATGCGCTGGTGCGCCTGGCGCAGGACTTTTCCTCGCGCTACCCGCTGGTGGATGGGCAAGGCAATTTCGGCAACATCGATGGCGATGGCGCTGCCGCCTACCGCTACACCGAAGCGCGCATGACGGACGTGGCAGGACTGCTGCTCGACGGCCTGGACGAAGAGACGGTGGATTTTCGCGCCAACTATGACGGCTCGGTGCAAGAGCCCGTGGTGTTGCCCGGCGCGTTCCCGAACCTGCTGGCCAACGGGGCCACGGGCATCGCCGTCGGCATGGCCACCTCCATTCCGCCGCACAATGCTGCGGAGTTGTGTGATGCCGCCCTGCACCTCATCAAGACGCCCAATGCGGGCGTGGAGAAGCTGACGCAGTTCGTGGTGGGTCCGGATTTCCCGACAGGCGGCATCGTGATCGACAGCCGCGAGTCCATCATCGAGGCCTACAAGACGGGTCGGGGCGCCTTCCGGGTGCGGGCGCGGTGGAGCCAGGAGGAACTTGGCCGCGGCGGCTGGCAGATCGTCGTCACCGAAATTCCGTACATGGTGCAGAAGTCCAAGCTGATCGAGCGCGTGGCCGAGCTGATGTCGGACAAGAAGCTGCCCCTCATCGGCGACATTCGCGATGAATCGGCCGAGGATATCCGCATCGTCATCGAGCCGAAGACGCGCAACATCGACGCGACGTTGCTGATGGAGCAACTGTTCCGCAACACCGAGTTCGAGTCGCGCATTCCGCTCAACATGAACGTGCTCTCCGGCGGCAAGGTGCCGAAGGTGATGAGCCTGCGCGATGTGCTGCGGGAGTGGCTGGAACATCGCAAGGAGGTGCTGGTCCGGCGCACGAATTTCCGGCTTGGCGAAATTGCGCGGCGCCTGGAGATCCTGGGCGGCTACCTCATTGCCTATCTCAACCTCGACGAGGTGATCCGCATCATCCGGGAGGAGGACGAGCCCAAGCCCGCCTTGATGCAGCGCTTCGACCTCACGGACACGCAGGCCGAAGCCATTCTGAACATGCGCCTGCGCGCCTTGCGCCGGCTGGAGGAAATGGAAATCCGCCGCGAGAACGACTCGCTGGTCAAGGAACAGAAGGGGCTGAAGGGCCTGCTCAAGTCCGAGGACGAACAGTGGGAGACGATCAGCGGCGAGATCAAGGGCATCAAGGAGAAGTTCTCCAAGAAGACCGCACTGGGCAGGCGCCGCACGGATTTTGCCGAGGCCCCCGATGTGGAGGCCGACCTCGAAGAGATGATGACGGAAAAGGAACCCGTCACCATCGTATGTTCGGAGAAGGGCTGGATTCGCAGCATGAAGGGCCATCTGGAGGATGCCTCTGGCCTCACCTACAAGGACGGCGACCGCGGCAAGTTCGTGGTGAACGCCATGACGACCGACAAGATCATGCTGTTCTCGTCCTCAGGCAAATTCTTCACGCTGGAGGCGTCGCGCCTGCCGGGCGGCCGCGGCCACGGTGAACCGGTGCGCCTGATGGCTGACGTGGATGCGGCGGACACCATTGTCTCGCTGTTCGTGCACCAGCC
>CALMLK010000267.1 GCA_937868035.1 uncultured Alphaproteobacteria bacterium | reverse complement strand
CGGCCTGCCCTGCCAAAGAGCGCGCGAAACAGGTTTCCGGGCATGTCCGGAGATCCCTGCCTGTACAGATCCCGGACTCATGACCATCGATCCCTCCCTTATCCGCAATTTTTCCATCGTCGCCCATATCGATCATGGCAAGTCCACGCTGGCCGACCGCCTGATCCAGCTCACCGGTGCCGTGTCGGACCGCGAAATGCAGGACCAGATCCTCGACTCCATGGACCTGGAGCGCGAGCGCGGCATTACCATCAAGGCCAACACCGTGCGCCTCGAATACAAGGCCAAGGACGGCAAGACCTACATCCTGAATTTGATCGACACGCCCGGGCACGTTGACTTTGCCTACGAGGTCTCACGTTCACTGGCGGCCTGCGAGGGCGCGCTGCTTGTGGTCGATGCCTCGCAGGGCGTGGAAGCCCAGACGCTCGCCAACGTCTATCAGGCCATCAATGCCAATCTTGAGATTGTCCCGGTGTTGAACAAGGTGGACCTGCCCGCGGCAGAGCCCGACCGCATCAAGCAGCAGATCGAGGACGTGATCGGCATTGATGCACAGGATGCCATCCTGATTTCCGCAAAGACCGGACTCGGTGTGCCTGACGTTCTGGAAGCGATCATCACACGGTTGCCCGCACCCCAGGGTGAACGCAATGCGCCGCTCAAGGCGCTGCTGGTCGACTCTTGGTACGACCCCTACCTTGGCGTCGTGGTGCTCGTGCGCATCAAGGATGGCGTGCTCAAGAAGGGCATGAAGGTAAAGATGATGGGCACGGGCGGCACCTACACGCTGGAACGCGTGGGCGTGTCCACGCCCAAGAAGGTGGTTGTCGACGAATTGGGCCCGGGCGAGATCGGTTTCTTCACCGCCGCCATCAAGGAAGTGGCCGACACCCGTGTGGGCGATACCATCACCGAGGAAAAGAACCCGACAGCCAAGGCCCTGCCGGATTTCAAGGAGGCGCAGTCCGTGGTGTTCGCGGGATTCTTCCCGGTGGATGCCTCCGAGTTCGAGGACCTGCGCGATGCCATGGGCAAGCTCCGCCTGAACGATGCATCCTTCACCTATGAAATGGAAACCTCCGCGGCGCTTGGTTTCGGTTTCCGTTGTGGGTTCCTCGGGTTGTTGCATCTCGAAATCATCCGTGAACGGATTGAACGCGAGTTTAATGTCGAGATCATAACCACGGCCCCGAGCGTCATCTACAAGATCAATCTGCGGGATGGCACGCAGATCGACATGCACAATCCTGCCGACATGCCGGATGTGTCGCTCATCCTGAACATGGAAGAGCCCTGGATTGAAGCGACGATCTTTGTTCCGGATGATTATCTGGGGTCGGTTCTCAAGCTTTGCGAAGACCGCCGCGGCCGCCAGAAGCAGCTCACCTATGCGGGCTCGCGCGCCATGGTGGTCTACGACCTGCCGCTCAACGAAGTTGTTTTCGATTTCTATGATCGTCTCAAGTCTGTGTCGAAAGGCTATGCCTCCTTCGACTACAAGATGACGGAATATCTCCAGGCCGACCTCGTCAAGCTCTCGATCCTGGTGAACGAAGAACCCGTCGATGCGCTCTCCATGGTGGTCCACCGCACCCGTGCCGAACAGCGCGGCCGCGTGATGTGCGAGAAACTGAAGGACCTCATCCCGAATCACATGTTCAAGATTCCAATCCAGGCGGCAATCGGCGGCAAGATCGTGGCTCGCGAAACGATTTCAGCCCTGCGCAAGGACGTGACGGCGAAGTGCTATGGCGGCGACATCAGCCGCAAGCGCAAGCTTCTCGACAAGCAGAAGGAAGGCAAGAAGAAGATGCGGCAGTTCGGCAAGGTCGACATCCCGCAGGAAGCCTTCATCGCTGCACTGAAGATGGACGAGAACTGATCAGGCCGCTACGGGCCTGGGCGCCACTTTGCCCGCAAACCACCAGCAGATGACCGCGAGCACGCCGCCGGCATAGCCGTCAACGGCGTAGTGCCAGCCCAGCACGATTGACCCGATAAGGATAAGGCCAGCGAACGGCACGGTGAACCAGAGGAACCAGCGCTGTCCCCAGGCCCGCGCCAGCAGGATGAACAGCACGCTCGTCGCCACATGGAGCGACGGCATCGCCGACACGCCTTCAATTTCACCATGGCCAGCGAGATGACTTTGCCACAGCGTCGCCTGCGTCGGCACGGCCCAGATGGGATAGACATCGTTGGCGGACTGGAGCGCGGACAGGAGTGCTGCGTAGGGGTCCGCTCCCGGGACGACAAGGCCATAGAAACAGGGTCCGGCGGATGACAGCAGGGTTCCCACCACGCATGTGCCCAGCAGCCACAGGCTGAGATAGGCAATGAGATAACGCTGGCGCAGGTGCGAATCCTGCCGCGCATAGCCAAACCAGAAGAAACAGAACAGCAGCACCACGAACCAGAGGTTATAGGCGACGTTGACGAACAGAAGGGCCGCGGGCGAACTCAGGAATGGCATCAGCCAGTCATGCGGCAGCACACCGCCATGCAGCGCCTTGTCCAACGCCATGAGAGGCTCGTCCCAGCGGAACGGCACAAGCACCGGGATGGATTTCTTGATGGCGATGAAACCCACGAAGAAGATGCCGTTGGCGAGGAACGCATGGAGCGCGTTGGCCACCCGTGACGGCGCAAGAATGTTGGTTTGCAGGGAGTGCAGGAGGGCAAGCGAAGGGCGCCCGCCATACCCTGAGCGCCACAGGCGAAAGAGGTCCACCGACAGCCATGCACCAATGAGCACGCCGAGGAAGAGGACGGTCGTGCCGGAAACAAGTGACACCAGGCTGAAATTGACCGGCAGGCCGAGGAGGTAGCATTCCACGATTCCCCAGCCGTAGCTCAGGAGCGCGATGCCATAGAGAACGCGGTGTGCTGCAAATCCGTTGCGAATGGCCTGCACCACATCGCGCCCATAGGCACTGGCACCGGCAAGCCGCACGGGGGCGGCATCAAGGGTTGTCACGGTCATGCAAGGTTCTCCGGCGCGGAGGCTAGGAGAATGGGCGTAAAAGTGACGTTAAGCTGCGGGCGGTTCGCGGAAGGCAGTGCACAGCAGCGCAAGTTCTCCCTCTGCCAGCACTGCACCATCGACGGCGCAATGTAGGCCGGGGCCGTTGCGGGAGGGCTGGGCATGGAAGCATCCAGCGCAGGTCCCGAAGCGTGCAGCGCCCCGGCGGCTGATCTCCTGTGCCAGCAGTTCCTCGAGCCCCCGCGCAAAGCGCCGCCGGGTTTTGCCCCCAAGCGTGTCCAAACCGCCCGCAAGCGACAGCAGCGGGTCTGACTGTAGCTTGGTCCGTCCGGCGTCCGTCAGGTTGAGCAGCACGTGACGTTCATCCGCCGCGTTCGCGCTGCGGACAAGCAGGCCCTTCTTTTCCAGCGTCAGCAGGCTTTGGGATATTGTGCCTTTTGTGGTGCCAAGGTAGCGCGCCACGCTGCCCGGCGATCGGGACAGCCTGTTGGCCCGCCCCAGATAGCGCAGGACCTCCCACTGGGCGGGAACCAGCCCTCCTGCGTGACTGGCCTGCCGCAAGAGGCGGCTGAGCCGTTCCAGACGGGTGGCGATCTCCAGGGCCGGTGCTGGCGCGTCGTCGTCGTTGTCGGCAGCACCTTTTGCCATGGTCAGGCGGCAACCCCGTTTCCAATGGGACAGGAGACGCCCGTGCCGCCAAGCCCGCAATAGCCCGCCGGATTCTTGGCAAGGTATTGCTGGTGGTAGGCCTCGGCGAAATAGAAAGGCCCTGCGGCTCTGGTTTCCGTGGTGATCTCACCATACCCCCTCGCCGTGAGCGCCTTCTGGTACGACGCCTTCGCAGAACGGACGAGCGCTTCGTCGGCCGGGTCGGTCCAGTAGATGGCCGAGCGGTATTGTGTTCCGACATCGTT
>CALMLK010000266.1 GCA_937868035.1 uncultured Alphaproteobacteria bacterium | reverse complement strand
ATGCCGAAGGTCGTCTGGGTGAGGTCGTTCGTGCCGAAGGAAAAGAACTCCGCCGACTGGGCGATGTCCGCCGCCTTGAGGGCGGCGCGCGGCAATTCGATCATCGTGCCCACGCGATAGGTGAAAGTCAGACCCGTCTCGCGCTGCACATCGGCAGCGGCGGCATCGATCCGTCCCCGCACCAGGTCAAGCTCGGCGCGCGAGACGACCAGCGGAACCATGATTTCCGGAATGGGCGGCTTGCCCGTTGTTCTCGCCACCTCGGCCACCGCCTCGAACACGGCGCGGGCCTGCATGTCCACGATCTCGGGATAGCTCAGCAACAGGCGCACCCCGCGATGGCCCAGCATGGGGTTCTGCTCGCGCAGGTCCTGGATGCGGCGGCGGAGCAGCAGGTTGTCGGCATTGAGCGCACGCGCCAGGGCATCAATGTCCGAACTGTCTTCCGGCAGGAATTCATGCAGCGGCGGATCGAGCAGGCGCAGCGTCACCGGCAGCCCCGCCATGATCTCGAACAGCTCCACGAAATCCGTGCGCAGCATGGGCAATGCCTTGGCCAGCGCCGCGCGCCGGTCGCGCTCGCGGTCAGCCAGAATCATCTCGCGGATGGCCACCAGACGGTCACCTTCGAAGAACATGTGCTCGGTGCGGCACAGGCCGATACCTTCTGCGCCGAAATCCCGCGCCATGCGGGCATCCTGCACCGTTTCCGCATTGGCGCGCACCGCCATGCGGCGGTGCTTGTCGGCCCATGTAAGCAGCGTGGCGAAATTGCCGGAGAGTTCCGGTGGACGGATATCCACCGCGCCCTTGAGCACCTGCCCGGCCGAGCCATCGAGCGTGATGATATCACCCCGCTTCAGCGTGAAGCCCGGCCCGGTGAGCGTGCCCGCAACAGTGTCGATGCGGAGCGCCGATGCGCCAGACACGCAAGGCTTGCCCATGCCGCGCGCAATCACCGCCGCATGGGAGGTCATGCCGCCGCGCGTGGTGAGCACGCCTTCCGCTGCGTGGAGTCCGCGAATGTCTTCCGGCAGCGTCTCGGGCCGGACGAGGATCACCTTCACCCCATCGGCCGCCAGCGCGCGCGCCTCCTCGGCATCGAAGATGATCGCCCCCGACACGGCTCCCGGAGAAGCCGGCAGCGCCGAAGCCACGACCATGCGCTTGGCTTCGGGATCAATGGTGGAATGGAGCAGCTGGTCCAGCGACAGGGGATCGATGCGGAGCAGCGCCTCCTGTTCCGTCATGGAGCCGGCGCGCACGAAATCGGTGACGATCTGCAGCGAGGCGGCGGTTGAGCGCTTGCCGGGCCGGGCCGACAGGAACCACAGCCGCCCATGCTCCACCGTGAATTCGACTTCCACCGCGTCACGCAACGTCGCTTCCAGCGCTGCAACACCCTTTTCCAGCGCGGCACAGGTCTCGGGCAGGACGGACTGGAGCGACTCGCCCCCGCCATTGCGCAAGGGCACCACGGCCCTGAGCCGCGCCGCGAGGTCCGGGCCTTGCGCCTGGGGCAGGAATTCGCCCGCCATCGCCGCCACGCCAGTCTGCGGGTGGCGGGACCAGGCGCGGCCGACGCCACTGTCGTCGCCCGCATTGCCGAACACCATGGCCTGCACGATGAGGGACAGGCCTGCATCTTCCGGCGCGCCGTGAATCTTGCGCTGTGTCTTGGCGCGCGGCGCATGCCAGGCGCGCACCATGGCGGCGAGCGTCGTCATCAGTTGCTGGCGCGGATCCTCCTGGAAGGCCTCGCCGTTGTTGCTTTCGAACTGCGCCTTGAAGCGCTTTGCGATTTCCGTGGCGTCCGAGCCGCGCAGCTCGGCATCCGAAACATAACCGCGCTCCTCCTTGTAGAGGGCCAGCACATCTTCGAAGGCGGCGGGGTCATCGCCCAGCACGGCATGGGCATAATTCTGGATGAAGCGGCGGTAGCATTCCTGGGCAAAGCGCACATCGTTGCTCTCGGTTGCCAGCGCCGCCGCCGTGATGTCGTTGAGGCCGATGTTGAGCACGGCCTCGACCGCACTTGGCACGCCTGCTGGCACGCTGGGCCGCACTGCCAGCAGCAGAGGCTTCTCGCGCCCGCCGAATGTGCGTCCCGTCTCCGCTTCCAGTTGCGCGATGGCGTGGTCGAGTCTCTCGGCCAGCGGCGCCTTCAATCCTTCGCCCAGACTGCGGCAGGCCGCGACGGGCAGTGCAAAGCCGGGCGGCACGGACAAGGACAAGGCCGCCATGCCACACAGCTGCGTCGCCTTCGCGCCCAATGCGGCAGCGTCGGATGGCCCGGTGGAACCGAGGTGGCAGACATGAAGAGGGTCAGCAGCGGTCATGATCGTGTTGCATTGCAGCAAAGCCGTTCGGCCCCACGCGGTCAAGCCTTCCGTGCACAGACGATGAATGACTGGGCGGTCAGGTGAGGCTCAGGCGGGCACGGCACCCGGCAGGGCCGGGGTACGGTTGCGGAAGACGAGCCACATCGCCACCGACATGTTGGCGAGGTTCCAGCCGATGCCGTGGACGAAGGCCCAGGTGTAGGAGCCCGTCATGTCGTAGATCTGGCCCGATAGCCATCCGCCCAGCGCCATGCCCAGCACGGTGGCCGTCAATACCAGTGAGATGCGGAAGCCCGCCTGCCGCGCCGGGAAATTGTCGCGGATGATGAGGGCATAGCTCGGCACGATGCCGCCCTGCGACAGGCCGAAGAAGGCCGACACGATGTAGAGCGAGGTGAGGCCATCGAAAGGAATGTAGAAGAGCAGCGCCAGGCATTGCAGCAGCGAACCAATGATCAGCGTCCCCACGCCGCCGATCTTGTCGGCGAGAAGGCCGGAGGCAAAGCGCGAAATGACGCCAAAGCCCAGCATGAGCGAAAGCATTTCCGCCCCTCGCGCCGTGCCGTAACCCAGGTCGGCGCAATAGGCGATGATGTGCACCTGCGGCATGGACATGGCGACACAACACGCCAGCCCGGCGAAAATCAGCAGGCCCTGCAGCACTGGCGTGCCGTTCGGTTCCCGCGTGAGCGCGGCAGGCGCCGGACGCTCCTCCAGCGAAGCGCGCGGACGCAACAGCAGAGACAGCGGCAGCATCAGCACCACCGTGACGATGCCGATGAAGATGTAGGAATTGCGCCAGCCCCACAACTCGATGGCATGGGTGAGCACGGGCGGCCAGATGGTGCCCGCGAGGTAATTGCCGCTGGCGACGATCGC
>CALMLK010000265.1 GCA_937868035.1 uncultured Alphaproteobacteria bacterium | reverse complement strand
GAGCGTATAGGTATCCCGCACGCCCGGCACGGACTGGATCTTGTCGGCGATGAATCGGCCCACATCCTGTTCTTCTTCGAGATACAGTTTCACCAGAAGGTCAAAACCTCCGGCGGTGGAATAGATCTCCGACGCGACTTCGGAATCCGCGATGGACGACGCCACCTCGTAGGATTTTCCGAGGTCACATTTGATCTGCACGAAATAGGCACGCATGAGAGGTCCTTACTGTTGCTGGTCCTCGGCGAACTGGCCCCCGCTCCAGCGGTACCATGTGAAGCGCTGGGTCACGAGGTCGCCACGCGCGTCAAACTGCACGTTGCCGAGAATGGTGGATACGGTGCTGCCGCCCTTCAGCCAGTCGGCCATGGCGCGGCCATTGTTGACACCTGCTGCCTTTGCGGCGGCGGCAAACACTTCCACGGCGGCATAGGCGGGGAGCGTCGCACCTTCCCCGCCGCTTTCGCCGGGCAAGGCCTGCTCAACCCTGAAGCGGTTGGCCAGCGTCAGGGGATCGACGGCAAAGGTCACGCGCGTGCCTTCTCCGGCGTCGCCTGCGCGTTCCCAGTAGACCTCGTTCAGCAGCAAGTCCGGCCCATAGAGCCGCGCCGCGATGTTTGCTTCCTTCAACGCCTTTGCAACATTGCCGGCATCGGAGGCGGAGAGGGCGAGATAGACGACCGTGGGTGTTGCCGCCTGCACCGCTGTCACCAGTTCGGTGAGGTTCGAGGTGCCGGGCTTCACCACGTGTTCCGTGCCGTTCGAAATCTTGCCCTTGAGCCGTTCGACAAGGCTGCGCATCACCGGCTGCCCGTCACTGATGATGGCGACCTTGGCGTTCGCGTCATCAGCCAGAATGCGCGTTGCCGCGGCATCCGCCTGTGCATCATCGCGCGATGCCAGCCGCAGGATGTTCCAACCCGGCTGCTCGGTCACGGCGGGGAGTGTGGCGGCAGGCGTGATGGCGACGATGCCAGCGTCGAGATAGACTTTGCCCGCCGCGATCATGGCGCCCGAACAGAAATGCCCCACGACCACGCGCACGTCCTGGCGCGCCAGATCCTGTGCTGCGTCGAAGGCCCGGCGGGTATCGCAGGCGTCGTCGGCGGTAACACTCCGCAGGGGCTCGCCGTTGATGCCGCCGCCCGCATTCACCGCCGTGATGGCCGCCTCAACGCCCGCCTGCATCTGCTTGCCGAACACGCCGTTGGGCCCGCTCATGGGCCCCGCCACGCCCACCAGAATATCGGCAAGGGCAGGCGAGCCGAGCGCGGCCAAAACAAGCATCGAAAGACTGAAACGCAAGGTGCGCGACTCCGCCATGGGATTGCATCAAGGCTATTGCGCGCAAGGCCGGACCGCAAGCGCCAAAGAAAAACCGCCCGGGGTTCGCCCGGGCGGTTTCCTCAGCCGAAGCTGAAGAGATGCTTATTCGTTTTCGACGTAGTTGAACGAACCGTCATCCTGCTTCTTCCAGGTATAGAGCACGTAGTCAGGACGCGTGATGTCGCCCTTGGCATCGTAGCTCAGTTCACCGATGGCAGTCGGCCACGGGCCGTTCTTCTTGATCGAGTCAGCAACAGCCTGCGCGTCGTCGTTCTTGCCAACCTTGGTGGCGGCACCGGCGATCACCTGCATGGCAGCGTAGGAGTACAGCGTGTAGGCTTCGGGTTCGAAGCCGGCAGCGCGGAACTTCTCGACGATGTCCTTGGCTTCCGGACGCTTGCGCGGATCCGGAGCGAACGTCATCAGCGTGCCTTCGACGGCAGGGCCGGCGATGGAAGCGAGTTCGTTCGACACGATGCCGTCGCCCGACATGAACGTGGCATTGAGGCCAGCGTCAGCAGCCTGGCGCTTCAACAGGCCGAACTCCGTGTGGAGGCCGCCCCAGTAGACGAAGTTGACGCCCGCTTCCTTCATCTTGGTGATGAGGGACGAGAAGTCCTTGTCGCCGATGTTGAGGCCTTCATACATGGCTTCGGTCACGCCGCCGCCGTTCATGGCCTTCTTGGTTTCGTCAGCAAGGCCCTGGCCGTACGGCGTCTTGTCGTGCAGCACGGCGATTTTGCCGTCCTTGAAGTTCTTCACGATGTAGGCACCGGCAACGGCACCCTGCTGGTCGTCACGGCCGCAGGTGCGGAACGTGTTCCAGAGGCCACGCTCGGTGACCTGTGGGTTGGTGGCCGAGGGCGAGATCACGAGCACGCCGTTTTCGGCATACACATCCGACGCCGGAATGGTGACGCCCGAGTTGAAGTGGCCGATGACGTACTTGACGCCGTCAGCAACGAACTTCTGCGCAACCGAGACGCCCTGCTTGGGGTCCGACACGTCGTCGCCGAAGGAGAGCTTGATCTGCTCGCCGTTGATGCCGCCAGCGGCATTGATGGCTTCAGCGGCGGCTTCAGCGCCCTTCTGCAGCTGTGCGCCGAAGGCCGCGTTCGGGCCCGTCAGCGGGCCGGCAACGCCGACCAGGATGTCTGCCCATGCCGCGCTGGACACAGCGACCATCGCTGCAAGCGCGAAGCCAGACATAAGGATTTTCTTCATTTCACAACTCCCTGTGTGTGATTTTGGGTCTTGGTTCTTGTCCCTTTCGCAGTGTCCCGAAGGCACCGCTTGGAGCCAAGATTTGCCCATTTCCGGACAAATGTCACGCTGATTCAAACCGGCAAAACAGTACCTTCCGGCCGATCAGGCAAGGTCGTTAATTGGTTTTGTTGCGCCAGCCGAAGGGTGACGATTTTTCATAGAGCCAGTGATACTGCCGCGTCATCTGGCTGGTGCGGGTGTAGCGCCAGCCGAGGTAGGCCACCGCCATGAGCACCGCCGTATCCACCAGGTAGCGGCTGGGGCTGACGAAAGGGGCCTGATAGAGCGCGAAATGCAGGAAGCGCGCTCCCAGTCCGAGAAGCAGCGAGAGGACGGCGAGGTGCCACCCCGGGCGCCAGTCGCTGGCGACGGAGCGTCCCGTCATCCAGGCTGCGCCCACGCAGAGGATCATGAAGACCCCTTCGCCAAAAAAGGCTTCGCCCGCGAAGATATCCAGAAGCACAGCAGTTCTCCTCAGTGTCCGGTTTCGAGATAGGCGGCGCGCACTTCCGGGTTCGCCAGCAATTCGCGGCCCGTGCCCGACATGGTGATGTGTCCGTTCACCATGACATAGGCCCGGTTGGCGAGCTTGAGGGCGCCGAAGGCGTTCTGCTCCACGAGGAAG
Organism: uncultured Alphaproteobacteria bacterium; assembly: GCA_937868035.1. Lineage (GTDB taxonomy): Bacteria > Pseudomonadota > Alphaproteobacteria > Rhizobiales > Aestuariivirgaceae > Aestuariivirga. Next base: position 4,219 of record CALMLK010000265.1, on the reverse strand, counting down.
ACGGTGAGGCCCTTCTCGCGGTTGAGCATGCGGATCGCATCAAAGATCTGCTGCACGATGATCGGCGCAAGTCCAAGTGACGGCTCGTCCAGCAGCAGCAGCTTGGGACGTGCCATCAACGCGCGGCCGATGGCCAGCATCTGCTGTTCCCCGCCCGACAATGTGCCGGCGCGCTGCGAGATGCGTTCCTTGAGTCGCGGGAAGAGCTTGAACACGTCCTGCGAGTCTTCGTCGAAATGCTTCAACCCGTTGAGGTTGGCGCCCATCTGGAGGTTTTCCAGCACCGACATGCGAGGGAAGATGCGGCGGCCTTCCGGCGATTGCGCAATGCCGAGCCGTGCGATCTCGTGGGTGGGAAGGTTGGTGATGTCCTGGCCATCGAAGGTGATGGTGCCGCTGCGCGCCCGGGGCGTGCCGAAGATGGTCATCATCAGCGTCGACTTGCCGGCACCGTTGGAACCGATCAGCGTGGCGATCTCGCCCTTGCGCACCTCGAAATCGATGCCCTTGAGCGCCTGGATGTTGCCGTAGAAGGTTTCAACGCCCTTGCCGGTGAGTAGAGCCTCGCTCATGACCGGCCTCCCTTCTTCTTCGCGGTCTTCTTCGCCGCTTTGACGGATGACTTGGCCGCGGCCTTCACGGGCGCGGCGGGCTTGGCGGTTTTCTTCGCGGCCTTCTTGGCCGGAGCCTTGGCAGCGCGCGGCGCTTCGGCAACCGGAGCAGACTTCGCGCGGGCAGGGGCCACGCCTTCAGGCAGGACCAGCACCGGCGGCGGCGGAACACCCACACGCTCGGTCTTGAATTCCGATGCGATCTTGGGAAGCGGCTTTTGCGTGGCGGGCGCGGGCGCTGCCTTGGCGGCAGGTGCGGCGGCAAGCGCGTTCAGTTCCTCTTCCACGTCTTCCACGCCGAGATAGGCGCGGATCACCGCCGGATCATTGCGCACCGTGTCGGGTGTTCCATCGGAGATTTTCTTGCCGTAGTCGAGCACCACCACATGATCGGAAATGCCCATGACCACGCTCATGTCGTGCTCGATGAGGAGGATCGCCATGTTGTGCTCGTCACGGATCGAGCGGAGCAGCCTGTTGAGTTCCTCCGACTCGCGCGGGTTGAGACCGGCAGCCGGTTCGTCGAGGCAGAGCAGTTCCGGATTGGTGCACATGGCGCGCGCGATCTCGAGCCGCCGCTGCGCACCATAGGGTAGGTCGCCCGCCGGATCGTCGGCGCGGGCCGTGAGGCCGATGCGGTCGAGCCAGTAGCGTGCCCGGTCCTTCGCCTCTGCGGCGGAGGTCTTGTAGTGCGACAGGCCGAGGATGCCGCCGAACGTGTAGTAGGAGGCACGGTTCAGCGTGTTGTGCTGCGCCACCAGGAGATTTTCCAGAAGTGTCAGACCTGAGAACAGGCGCAGGTTCTGGAAGGTGCGGGCCACTTTCGCTTCGCGGTTCACCCGGAAGTCCGGCAGCCGCTCCAGAAGGTATTCCTCACCGCCACGGCGCGTGAGTTTCATCATGCCCTGCGTCGGCTTGTAGAAGCCGGTGATGCAGTTGAACACTGTCGTCTTGCCTGCGCCGTTCGGGCCGATGAGCGCGGTGATCTCGCCGCGGCGTGCCTCGAACGACAGGTCGTTCACGGCAACGAGTCCGCCGAAGATCATCGACAGGTGTTCGACGGAAAGAATGGTGTCTTTGCTGGTCATGTCAGCCATGGCCTTCCTTGGTGAATTCGCCAGAGATGGCCTTGCGTTCGGCATGCAGGTAGTCGGATGGTTCCCGTGTGCCCACGAAGCCGCGCGGCTTGTAGAGCATCACCAGCACCATCGCGAGACCGAAGATCAGCATGCGGTAGAGTTCCGGTGTGAAGTCCGGCCCGAAGATGATCTTCAGGAAGTCCATCTGGCGCAGCAGCTCCGTGCCGCCGATCATGGCGATGGCCGCAACGGCGATGCCGCCCAGCGAACCCATGCCGCCGAGCACGACGATGGCGAGGATCACGGCGGACTCGAGGAACACGAAGCTCTCCGGTGACACGAAGCCCTGGCGCACGGCGAAGAAGGCACCGGCGAAACCGCCGAACATCGCGCCCATGGAGAAGGCGGTGAGTTTCGTCGTCGTGGTGTTGATGCCGAGCGAGCGGCAGGCGATCTCATCTTCGCGCAACGCTTCCCAGGCGCGCCCGATGGGCAGGCGGCGCAGGCGGATCGTCACGAGAGCCGTGAGCATGCACAGGCCGAGGATGAGATAGTACAGGAAGATCTTGTACCACACCGACGACATGGGCAGGCCGAAGCTCGCGGCAAAGCCGTCGGGCTTGGCGTTGAATTCGTAGAGGCCGAACAGCGTCGCCTTGGCGATGCCCGAGACGCCGAATGTGCCCTTGGTCACGGCTGTCCAGTTGATCAGGACGAGGCGGATGATTTCACCGAAGGCCAGCGTCACGATGGCGAGATAGTCGCCGCGCAGGCGCAACACCGGGAAGCCCAGGATCATGCCCCAGAACGCCGCGAGTATGCCGGCGAGTGGCAGCAGGACCCAGAAGGAAGCGCCCGGGAAATGCATCGAGACGAGCGCGTAGGTGTAGGCACCCACCGCGTAGAAGGCCACGTAACCGAGATCAAGCAATCCTGCGAGACCCACGACGATGTTGAGGCCCCAGGCCAGCATCACGTAGATCAGGATCTGGATGCCGAAATTGTCCACCCATTTGAGCGAGCCGCTCACGCCGAACAGCGCCAGCATCAGCATCGGGTAGATCAGCAGGAAGACCAGTGCGATCTTGAACCGGTGGTCGCGCAGCCAGCCATGTTTTTCAACCGGCGTGGCAGCGGCCTTGGCGGCGCGGCGTGCTTCGCGTGCCGGCTGGATGAAGGCCGTCATCAGGAAGCGGATCACCATCGCGGCGCCGACCATGCTGAACAGCAGGCCCCAGCGCTGGTTGAGGATCAACTCGTTCTTGATGTTCTGATCGGTGCGGAAGCCGATCAGCAGGATGAAGAGGCCGAAGACCACGATGCCGGCGTAGGCGGCATCGCGAAGTGCGTTCTGGAACAGGTTGCCCTGCGCTTTCGGTTGAGCAGTCATGATGTGCTTAGACCTTTTCCACTTCGGGCCGGCCGAGAATGCCGGAAGGCATGAAGATGAGCACGATGGCGAGGATGCTGAATGCCGCCACGTCCTTGTAGTCGATGGAGAAGTACGCCGACCACAGCGCTTCGATCAAGCCGATCAGCAGGCCGCCGAGCACGGCACCCGGCAGCGAGCCGATGCCACCCAGCACCGCGGCGGTGAAGGCCTTCACACCGGGCACGAAGCCGTCGGAGAAAACGATGACGCCGTAGTAGGTGAGGTAGAGGGTGCCCGCGACGGCCGCGAGGGCGGCACCCATGATGAAGGTGATCGAGATGGTCTTGTCGACGTCGATGCCGAGAAGGGCGGCCATCTTGCGGTCCTGCTCGCAGGCGCGCTGGGCCCGGCCGAGCGGCGTGCGGTGCACGATGTACCAGAATGCCGTGAGCAGTGCCGCCGTGACGACAACGATCAGCACCTGCTTCCACGACACGGTGACATTGTCGGTCAGGCGGAAGCCGCCGGAAACGAGGGCGGGGATCGGCTTGTTGCGCGGACCTTGCGAGACCTGCAGGAAGTTCGACAGCACGATCGACATGCCGATGGCAGTGATCAGCGGGGCCAGGCGGAACGATCCGCGCAGCGGCTTGTAGGCCACGCGCTCGATCGTCCAGTTCCACAGACTGGTGAGCACCAGCGCCACCACCATCATGATGAGAAGGGCGATGGCTGAGGGAATGCCTGCAAACATCGAGGTGACGAGCAGGAACACGATGAGGGCCATGAAGGCGCCGACGGTGAAGATGTCACCGTGCGCGAAGTTGATCATGCCGATGATGCCGTACACCATCGTGTATCCGATGGCGATCAGGCCGTAGATTGACCCGAGTGTAAGTCCGTTAATGAGCTGCTGGAGAAAATACTCCATGTGCCCCCCTATGTAATTGACGCGTGGCTCGTATGCCCAAGGCTCATGCACGTCCCCGGTTGGCTGCGGTTTTAGGTGAGCGAATCCATAAATACAAGTGTAGCAATCAGGCGCTTTCACCGTGGAAAACCCGCGATTTGGAGAATAGTGAAGCGCAGGGGGCATCCTCTTGGTGGAAAGCCCCATTTCCATTACAAGTTGTAATGCCTCACGGGGATTCACGACG
>CALMLK010000264.1 GCA_937868035.1 uncultured Alphaproteobacteria bacterium | reverse complement strand
TTCCTCTTCCGCCCCGAACAGGCCCGCACGCCGGTGTCGGTGCTATCCGGTGGCGAGCGGGCGCGGCTGATCCTCGCGCGCGAATTGGCCCGGCCCTCCAATTTCCTCATCCTCGACGAGCCGACAAACGACCTCGACCTGGAAACCCTGGACCTGTTGCAGGAATTGCTGGCGGACTACACCGGCACATTGCTGCTGGTCAGCCACGACCGCGACTTTGTCGATCGCATCGCAACCTCGGTGCTGATGCATGAGGGCGAGGGCAAGTGGGTGGAGTATGCTGGCGGCTATGCCGACATGGTGGCCCAGCGAGGGGAGGGCGTCACCTCCCGCAAGACGCGCGAGGCAGCAAAGCCGCCCTCACCCACGCGCGAGGTGCAACCGGCATCTGCTCCCACAGCCAAGCGCAAGCTCAGCTTCAAGGAGAAGCACGCCCTGGAGACCCTTCCGGCGCGCATCGCATCACTTGCCGATGAACTTGTGAAGCTGGAAGAGAAATTGGCGGACGCCTCGCTTTTCACCCGTGATCCCAAGGCCTTCGCGGCAGCAACTTCGCGCCATGCGGATGCAGCGGCCGAGAAGGCCGCCTCCGAAGAACAGTGGCTTGAACTGGAACTGTTGCGGGAAGAACTCGAAGGCGCCTGAGGCACCCATTCGCGGCTCACCTGTCCGCGTAAACTTTTTCGATATAGGGCGTCTTCACCATGCCCGAGCGCAGGCGCCAGGCGCTATGCGCCAACAACGTGGTGACGATAATCAGGCCACCCCAGAGCACCGCGTGACTCGGCACCTCCCCGAACAGCATCCAGATCCAGATGGGCGTGAGCACGGTTTCCAGAAGGAAGAACATGCTCACATCGACTGACGGCAGATAGCGGGGCCCGTTGGCGATCAGCGTCGACGACAGCGGGATGATGAACAGGCCGTTCAGCACGAGCCAAAGCCAGGCCGGTGCGCCGAAACCGGCGGGATGGAAAAGTGTCGACAGGTCGGCATGAAAGAAGACCAGGGCCACGAAAGCAGAGGCGAGGCTCCCCAGCCCGAGGCTGGTGGCGACGTTCTTGCCGCTGCCGCGAATGATGGTGAAGGCCGCCGCCGTGCAGCAGGCGCAGGTGAGGGCCATAAGGTCCCCCAGCAACTTGCTGCTGTGAAGACCGTCGCGGATGATGATGAAGACACCCATGAATGCGAGAACCGACGACACCCATGTGAAGGCATGCACCGCCTCACCGAGGAAGATGCGCGAGAAGATGGCCGTCAGAATGGGCACCAGCGCCAGGATGAACACCACGTTGGCAATATCCGTTTCCACCGACGCGCCGATGAAGGCGATGTTGGCGATGGTGTTGGTGAGAATGACGGCAAGCCCGGCGCGCCCCGCAATGAAGGGGCCATTGGGGCCACGAATGATACGGACGATGAGCCAACTCACCGTGATGGAAAAGAACAGCAGCAGCCCGCGTCCCGCGACCATGGCCCACTTTTCTGCGCCCGCCAGCCGCAGCAGCGGCAGGTCCAGTGTGAACAGCAACCCGCCGATTGTGGTGATCAGAAATCCAAATTTCAGGAGAGACCGTGAAGCGGGTAAAGTCATGATCGACGAGTCACCAAGCTCTCGGTTTGGGAGAATGCTGGCACTCTCCCGTTTGTAGGGGCAGGCAGACGAACAACTATTTTAAGTAGAGTCGCCTCTCCTCTAGACAACCTTATTTAAAGGATATGTCAAGAGAGCACGCAGAATTTGCCTCTGAATTGAGCAATTCGCCAATAAGGAGAGAGGTCCTTTTTCGCGTGCGACCCGCCTGAAACCGCCGAAACTTGCGCTCTCCCTGCAATTCGCTTATAGCCCCGCCCGTTCGCCCGGCGTCGTTCACCCCTGGAGGAAGGCCGGGCCTTTCGTTGTTTGGAGAAGACTAATGTCGAAAATCGTGACGATCAAAGCTGCCGCGCGCAGCAAGGCAGGTAAGGGGGCCTCTCGTTCCGTCCGCCGTACCGGAGACATTCCGGGCGTGGTGTATGGTGACAAGCAGGACCCGCAGCTGATTTCGCTGACCTACAAGGCCGTGCACCCGCACGTCGAAACCGGCCGTTTCCTGTCCACCCTCGTTGACCTGGACATTGATGGCAAGACCATCCGCGCCATTCCGCGCGACGTGCAGTTCGAGCCGGTCAAGGACCGCATCATCCATGTGGATTTCCTGCGTCTCGGCAAGGACGCCCGCATCGTCGTTGAAATTCCGGTTCACTTCAAGAACCAGGAAGCAGCCCCGGGCCTCAAGGCCGGTGGCACGCTCAACATCGTGTCGCACTCGGTCAACCTCTATTGCCCGGCCGACTTCATCCCCGATGACATCATGGTCGACCTGACCGGCATGCAGATCGGCCAGAACATCCACCTTTCGGACATCAAGCTGCCCGACCGCGTGACCTCCGCCGTGCGCGAGAACGTGACCCTCGTCACGCTGTCGTCCAAGGCAAAGGAAGAGGAAGCTCCGGCGGAAGCCGTGTCTGCCGAAGTTCCGGCCTCGGCCCAGAAGGCTCCGGCTGCTGCGCCGGGCGCTGCCGCTGCGCCCGCCAAGGGTGCTGCTCCGGCCAAGGGCGCTGCCCCGGCCGCTGCAGCCGCCGCGCCGAAGAAGAAGTAACGCCGGCGATCGCGCCGGGAGGCTCCGATGTTCCTGTTCGCAGGCCTTGGCAACCCCGGTGCGAAATACGCACACAACCGGCACAACATTGGTTTCATGGCGGTGGACGAGATTGTCCGCCGCCATTCCTTTTCGCCCTGGCGCAAGAAGTTCCAGTCCGAGATGTCGGAAGGAACGCTTGCCGGAGAAAAGGTTCTGGTGCTGAAGCCGCAAACCTACATGAACGAGTCCGGCCGAGCCGTGGGCGAAGCCGTGCGCTTCCACAATATTCCCCTGTCGCAGGTCTACGTCTTCTACGACGAGCTGGACCTTGATCCCGGCAAGCTGCGCGTGAAGACAGGCGGCGGTGCTGCGGGTCACAACGGCATCCGCTCCATCTCCGCCCACATCGGCCCGGACTACAAGCGCGTCCGCCTCGGCATCGGCCATCCCGGCGTCAAGGAACTGGTGCAGCTCCACGTGCTGGGCGACTTCGCCAAGCAGGACCGTGAGTGGCTGAAGCTGCTGCTCGAATCGGTTGCCGACAATGCCGCGATGCTGGCCGAAGGGCAGGACGAGAAATACCAGAGCAAGGTCCACCTCGCGGTTTATCCGCCCCGGCCGAACGCTCCGCGCAAGCCGGAGTAGGGCGGCCATTTCTCCCTTGCTTCTGCCGCCCTGCCGTAGCAGGAACCCCGGCAACTGACTGACCGATTGAATCAAGGATTTCGAGAACCATGGGTTTCAAATGTGGCATTGTGGGCCTGCCGAATGTGGGCAAGTCCACGCTGTTCAATGCGCTGACGCAGACCTCCGCCGCGCAGGCCGCCAACTATCCGTTCTGCACCATCGAGCCGAACGTCGGCGAGGTGGGCGTTCCCGATGAACGCCTGGAGAAACTCGCGGCCATCGCCGACTCGGGCCAGATCATTCCCACCCGCCTCACCTTCGTCGATATCGCAGGC
>CALMLK010000263.1 GCA_937868035.1 uncultured Alphaproteobacteria bacterium | reverse complement strand
TCCTTGACGGTGAAGAAGCGCGGCGTGTCCTCGGGCACCTCTTCGTGTTCGTGGTCCCAGAGGATGTCGAAGGGCACGTAGACGCCGTAGCCTCCGGCGCGGATCATGGGCAGCACGTCGGAGCGGATGGAGTTGCCGGCCATCAGCGTGCGCTCCACCTTGCCGCCGTGACGGCGGCAGATGCGTTCGTAGGTTTCGGGTTTCTTGTCGGAGACGATTTCCACGCCCTCGAAATAATGCGCAAGACCCGACGCCAGCACCTTGCGCTCCTGATGATGCAGGTCGCCCTTGGTGACGAGCAGCAGGCGGTGCGTGCCGTGCAGGGCCTTCAATGTCTCTTCCACATGGGGCAGCAACTCGATCTCGTGGTCGAGCATGGTGCGGCCCATCCTGATGAGCTTGGCAATGGTCGCCGCGTCCACCGTCTCGCCGGAAATGGTGATCGCCGTCTCGATCATCGAGAGCGTGAAGCTCTTCACCCCGAAACCATAATGGGCGATGTTGCGCTTCTCGGCTTCCGCCAGCGCATGCGCGCCTTCGTCCGGCGGCAGGAGATGCGAGAACATGTCGCCGAAGGCTTTCTCCGCCGCATCGAAGTGGATGAGATTGTGCCACAGCGTATCATCGGCATCGAAGGCGATGAGGTCGAGTGCGCTCACCGCCTCGCCTCGATCGCATCCCAGATCAGGGCGGCGATGTCGGCGCCGCCGAAGCGCTGCACCTGGCGGATGCCGGTGGGCGAGGTGACGTTGATCTCCGTCATGTAGTCGCCGATCACGTCGATCCCTGTGAAGATGAGGCCGCGCTTCTTGAGGTCGGGGCCGATGGCCTCGCAGATCTCGTGCTCGCGTTTGGTGAGCGTCGTCGGTTCCGCCTTGCCGCCCGCATGCATGTTGGAGCGATGGTCGTGGGAGGCCGGCACGCGGTTGATGGCGCCCGCGACCTTTCCATCGATGAGGATGATGCGCTTGTCGCCGGCCCGCACCTCCGGCAGGTATTTCTGCGCGATGATCGGTTCCTTGAAGAGCTGCCCGAACATTTCAAGGAGCGAGGAAAAGTTCTGGTCGTCCTTGTGGGTCTTGAAGATGCCCGCACCGCCATTGCCATAGAGCGGCTTCAGGATGATGTCGCCATGGGCGCGGCGGAAGGCGGCGAGTTCATCCCAGTCGCGGGTAATGAGTGTTGCCGGCATGTAGTCGGCATAGCGCAGGATGAACAGCTTCTCGGGCGCGTTCCGCACCTCCGCCGGATCGTTGACGACCAGCGTCTTCGGATGAATCTGGTCGAGAAGATGCGTGGCCGTGATGTAGCCCATGTCGAAGGGCGGGTCCTGGCGCATCAGGATCACGTCCTGCGTGGCGAGGTCGATCGTCCGGCGTGCGCCGAGCGTGGCGTGGTTGCCCTTCTCGTCGCGCACCGACACATCCTCGCCTGCGGCATGGAGCGAACCGTCGCGCCAGGCCAGCGCGTTCACATGATAATGGAACAGGCTGTGCCCGCGCCGCTGCGCTTCCAGCATCAGCGCAAAGGTGGAATCACCTGAAATGTCGATCGCCGTGATCGGGTCCATCTGGACCGCAACGGAAAGGCCCATGGCTTTGCCGGTCTCCGTAGAATGCGTTTTCGATATGTGTCGGACGGAAGTTAGAAGAGACGGCGACGATGTCAAACCGGCAGTGTCCGGCCGCGGCTTTGCTGTCGCGCGCCATCCAGTTGGCCGCTGCCGCCGAGATGCGTTTCGATTGCCGCGGCGTCACCGCGATCACGGCATCATCGACCGTGGCCCGCGCCTTCACCTCGATGAAGGCGGTGGTGGCGCCCTTGCGCATGACGAGGTCCACCTCGCCTGACCCGCATTTGAAACGCCGCGCCAGCAGGCGGTAGCCCTTGCAGCGCAGGAACCAGAGCGCGATGGTCTCGGCCATGTGGCCGCGTTTCTCCGCCGCCTTCCGGTCTCTCACGGCGTCGTGCCCTTGATCTTGACGATGCGGGCGAAAGCCTCGTCGCGCGGAAGTCCGGTGAGCTTCGCCACCTGCTGGGCCGCCTTGCCGGCGGGCAGTGCTGCGGCGGCATCGGCAATGATGCGGGCGATTTGCGCGTCATCAAGCACGGCATCGTCTGCCACGCGCCCGGCGATGACGATCACGCATTCCCCCTTGATCGACTCGCGCGCCGAGAGAACAGCGGCGACTTCACCCGCCGACCCGCGCACCACTTCCTCATGGAGCTTGGTGAGTTCGCGCGCCACGGCCAGGGGGCGGGCGGCATCGCGGGCGGCGATGTCCGTGACGGCGGCGCGCAGGCGGTGCGGGCTTTCATAGACGATCACCGTGGACGTGCCGGCAAGCAACCCGTCGAGCACGCGCCCGCGTTCACCATCACCGCTCGGCAGGAAACCGGCGAAGTGGAAGGAGTCTGTGGCAAGGCCGGAGAGTTGCAGGGCCGTCAGCACGGCATTGGCGCCGGGGAGCGCCGTCACCGGAAGGTCCGCCTCGGCGCAGGCCCGCACCAGCCGGAAGCCGGGATCGGAAATGAGCGGCGTTCCCGCGTCACTGACCAGCGCAATCGCCTTCCCGCTGCGAAGATCATCGAGGATCGCGGGCACAAGCTGCGACTCGTTGTGCTCGTGCAACGCCTTCAGCGGCACACGCAGGCCGTAGCGTTCCAGCAGGCGGACGGTGATGCGCGTGTCCTCGCAATAGACGACATGGGCCGCGGCCAGTGTTTCCAGCGCGCGCAGCGTGATGTCGCCCAGGTTGCCGATGGGCGTCGCCACCAGGTAAAGCCCCGGTGTCAGGGCCGGAGCGTCAAAGGCATGGGCGCCGATGTGGAAGCGGGGCTGAACTGGAAGGTCCGTCATGGATCATCCGGCATAGTGAGGGAGGGCGCGCGGCGCAAGCTCAGCGGATGGGCCGGAGCGCCTGATAGAGGGCGCGGTACTGCGGCAGGCGGGCTGCAAACCGGTCGCGCCAGACAGGATCGGGCTTCACCTCCGTGCTGCGCTCCGGTTTCCGGTAGAGGGTGGAGGCCGCCTCTCCCGTCACCGCCTGCCGTGCCAGCCGCGCCACACCAATGGCGCCACCCATGTCGCTCGCGGGGATCAGATGCAGCGGCCGGTCCAGCGCCGACGCGATCATGCGGGTCCAGAGGGGACTGCGGAAACCGCCGCCCACGGCAAAAAGCGTGCGCGGCACCGTGCCCGTGGACACCAGCGCCTCATAGGCATCGGCCAGCGAGAGAGCCACGCCCTCCAGCACGGCGCGCGTGAGATCGCTGCGCCCGGTCGTCGCCTCAAGCCCCAGGAAGGCGCCGCGCATGGCAGGATCGTCGTGGGGCGTGCGCTCGCCCGTGAGATAAGGAAGAAAGAGCAGGCGTGACGGCTCGGCCATGCGCCGCGCCACCCGCTTCACTGCGGTGTCGAGCGTATCCTCCTCGCCGAGAACCCGTGCCAGCCAGGCGAGCGGCGATGCGCCATTGAGAAGGGCCGCCATCTGGAACCACAGGCCGGGGAGGGCATGGGCGAAGGCGTGGATGTTCTTTTCCGGTGCCGGAACGTGGCGCGACTTGCTGACGAAGATCTGCGCCGCGGTGCCGAGCGAGACAACGCCGTCGCCATCCCCCACGAGGCCAAGCCCCAGCGTGTTGGCGGCGGCATCGCCCGTGCCCGTGACGACGGCAATGCCGCGCGGCAGGGACAGGGCGCGCGCCGCTGCGGGCGTCAGATGTCCGGCGATGGCATTGCCTTCGAGGATCGGTGGCAATTGCGTTGATGAAAGGCCACAGGCCTCTGCGATGTCGTCGCTCCAGCGCCGCTGCGCCACGTCGAGCATCCACATGCCGGAGGCATCGACGGGATCGGTGGCATGGAGTCCCGTGAGGCGGAAGCGGAGCGCATCCTTCGGACTGACGATCACCTCGGCCTGCGCCAGGACATCGGGCTCATGCCGCTGCAGCCACAGCAGCTTGGGCGCCGTGAAGCCCGCCATGGCCCGAACCCCGGCGATGGCGGCATGGCCGGGCAGCATGCGGTTGAGGTCGCGCGCCTCCGCCGTGGCCCGCCCGTCATTGTGCAGGATGCAGGCGCGCAGGGGCTTGCCGTTCTTGAACAGCACCGCGCCATGCATGTGGCCGGAAAGCCCGATGGCCGAGACGCAACCCCAGTCGCGGGGGCGCCGCGAGGCGAGGACGGCGCAGGCATTGCTGAGGGCGCGCCACCAGTCGGCTGGATCCTGCTCGGACCACAGGGGTTGCGGGCGGCGGGTCGGCACGGGGGCCGAGGCTGCGGCAATGACGCGCTGGCCATCGCTCAGCACGGCTTTCAGGGCCGTGGTCCCGAGATCGATGCCAAGCACCCGGATATCGGCCCCGGCCCGTGCAACATGTGCCATGAATGGCTCCCGAATCGCGCAATTGACGCGCGGCTGCCTTCATGCCTATAAGCGCGCCATTCCGAAAGCCGTCGCCGCGCCACAGGGAGGGTCTGAAAAGTCCCATGGTTCGGGTGCGGCCATTTCCGTTTGAACTTATGAAGCAGGATTGATCCATGGCCAACACCTCCTCCGCCAAGAAGGCAACCCGCGTTGCCGGCCGGCGCACCCTCATCAACAAGAACCGCCTTTCGGCTGTTCGCACCGCCGTGCGCAAGGTGGAAGAAGCCGTGACCTCCGGCAAGAAGGGCGACGCTGAAGCCGCCCTCAAGGCCGCCGCTCCGGCGCTGGCCCGCGGCGCCCAGAAGGGCGTGATGCACAAGAATGCTGCATCGCGAAAGATTTCGCGCCTGACCAAGCGCGTCAAGGGCATGAAGGGCTGAACAATCCGCCCGGCCAAGAGCCACACGAACCCGCCCCGGCCTCGCCGCGGCGGGTTTTTTTATGCCCGGAGGCCTGCCGCCACCCTCCCGATATTCCGGGAACGGATAGATTGTTAATAAAAAATGCTTTAAAAACAGAGGGGTAACAAATTCTCCCTCGGGAGCACATGGAATCGCCCCTCACTCGCCTTCCCGCTGCAGGGCTGCGACGTCGCTGCCCCGGCTTTTGTGGCATTTCTGCAACGTCTGATTCAGGGCGCTGAATCAAGCGTTTGAAGCGTTCAGCCCGCCGGCGCCGCAGCGCACCCGGGAATTCTTTGACTCTCCGTATACGGATCATTCACGGATTCAATTTGCGCCGCCCGGAAGCCCCTCTGTAAGTTGTCCACAGGACGGCGGGAGAAAAAAGCAAAAGCCCGGCGCCCGGGGACCGGGACAGGGTCCAAAGCAGGAGTGTCAGGGGTGTAACAAGAGAGCGGCGGCCGGATGGCAGAGGCAAAGGCATCCGGAGGTAAGTGGCGTCGGCGACGCGCAATCTGAGAAACAAGCGTTAGGTGTGATCCGGGGAGTGAGCCACCAGATGTCTTCATCTGGAGGGGTTTTCCCTTGGCCTTGCGCTGAAAAACTGTGGGGCGGCAAAAGAGATGAACATGGGCGGACAGGCAGCGGAACGGTCGGGCGGCAAACAGGTGGTGGCGCAGGATGGCCTGCGCGAGACATGGACCAAGGTGGCCCAGCGCCTGCGGGCCGAACTGGGCGATGACCTCTTCACCTCCTGGTTCGGACGCATGGAGCCGGAAGGTTTTGTGGACGGCGTCCTCGTGGCCTCGGTGCCGACACGCTTCCTCAAGAGCTGGATCGAGAACCATTACGCCGCCAAGTTGACCAAGATTGCCGGGGCTGAATTTGCCGGCCTGCGCCAGGTGCAGGTGCGTGTGCGCGTGCAGGGCATCACCGCCCAATCGGGCAGTGTGCCCCGTGCCATCGTCAACTTGCCGCGCAATGAAGGGCGCCATGCCGAGCCGTCCTCGCTTCAGCCCATGGCGGGCTTCATGCCGCAGGCGGCGGAAGCGGCCCTCGCCCGCGCCACGGTGATCGACGAGAGCCAGACCTTCGACAGCTTCATGATCGGGCAATCGAACCAGCTCGCCCACGCCGCCGCCATGCGCGTGGCCAATTCGCCAACGGGCACGCCCGTCGGCTTCAACCCGCTCTACATTCATGCGGGCGCGGGCCTTGGAAAGACCCATCTGCTCAACGCCATTGCCAAGCGCATCCGCGAGACGCAGCCCATGCGCAAGGTCATGGTGATGACCGCCGAGCGCTTCATGTACAGCTTCATCTATGCCGTACGGCAGCGCGACACGCTTTCCTTCAAGGACCAGTTCCAGTCGGTCGATGTGCTGCTGATCGACGATTTCCAGTTTCTCCAGGGCAAGGCCATCCAGCAGGAGTTCTGCCACGCCTTCAACTCGCTGGTGGACCAGCGCCGCCAGGTGGTGGTGGCCGCCGATGTGCCGCCCGCCCAGCTTGACACGGTGGACCAGCGCATGCGCTCGCGACTGATGGGTGGGCTCGTGGTTGACATCGAGTCACCGGACATCGCCCTGCGCCGCAAGATCCTCGCGGTGCGCCGCGACATCCTCGTGGCCCGCGATCCCGGTGCCATGGTGAACGATGACATTCTGGAACTGGTGGCCGAGCGCGTCACCGGCGGTGGCCGCGAACTCGAAGGGGCGCTCAACCGCATCGCCGCCTTCCAGCAGTTCAACAGCCAGCCCATCACCCTCGACCTCGCCTCCATGGTGCTGCGCGATGCCGCGGGAAAGTACTCGCGCATCGGGGACGCAGAGCG
>CALMLK010000262.1 GCA_937868035.1 uncultured Alphaproteobacteria bacterium | reverse complement strand
AGATCAATTCCCAGCGCCGTCATATAGTCCGCGATGAAGCCCAGGTTCTTATCCTTGGTGCGGCCCGAGAGCACTTCATTGCCGATCAGCAGAACAGCGGCGGTGGGGGCGGCGTCAGTCATCTGGAAACCTCGTGAATGGGCTGGACATATCTCACCACGCATGTTTGCTGTCAAAACATGAAGCTCAACGCGCCCCTCATTCCCGCCACGCTGTTGCGCCGTTACAAGCGCTTCCTTGCTGATGTGCGGCTGGCGACGGGCGAACTCGTGACGGCAACCTGCCCCAACACCGGTACCATGCTGGGCCTGAACGAGCCGGGCATGCAGGTGTGGCTCTCCCGCTCCTCCAGCCCCACGCGAAAATACGCCCACACCTGGCACCTGGCCGAGATGCCCGGCATCGGACTCGTCGGTATCGATACAAGCCTCCCCAACCGCATCGCCGAGGAAGTCATCACCGCGGGCGCCATTCCGGAACTCGCCGGTTACGCCTCGCTCCGCCGCGAGGTGCGCTGCGGCAGCAACAGCCGAATCGACCTGTTGCTGGAGGGCGAAGGTCGCGCGCCCTGCTATGTGGAGGCCAAGAACGTGACGCTCATCCGCCAATCCGGCCTCGCCGAGTTCCCGGATTGCGCCACCGCGCGCGGCACCAAGCATCTCGCCGAAATGTCTGAAATGGTGCGCGCCGGCCACCGGGCCGTGATGCTCTATGTGATCCAGTGCGCCAATCCAGCCCGCTTTGCCCTGACGCCCGATCTCGATCCCGTCTATTTCAATGCCTTCCGCGCCGCCCGCAAGGCAGGGGTTGAAGCGCTGGCCTTCACCTGCCATGTGAGCCTTGACTCCATCAGCCTCAAGGCACAGGTTCCGGTCATCGATCCATCATGAATACACGCACCGAAGAACAACCGCGCATCCGCCTCCACAAGCCGGAGCATTTTGAAAAGATGCGCAAGGCCGGTCATCTCACGGCGCAACTGCTCGACATTCTGGTCGAAGCAGCAAAACCCGGTGTGACCACGGCGGCGCTGGACCGGATTTGTGTCGAGTTCGCCCATGACAACAACGCCATCCCCGCCACCATCGGCTACCGTGGCTACAAGTATGCGCTGTGCACCTCCATCAACCACGTGGTCTGCCACGGCATGCCCAGTGACAAGCCGCTGGTCGAGGGCGACATCGTCAACATCGACGTCACGCTGATTGTCGACGGCTGGTACGGCGACACGAGCCGCATGGTGAACATCGGCAACGTCTCCCGCGCCGCCGAACGGCTGGTGGAGATCACGTATGAATGCCTGATGCGGGGCATCGCCGCCGTGCGGCCGGGCGCGCACCTGGGCGACGTTGGACATGCCATCCAGTCCCACGCCGAAGGACAGCGCTGCTCCGTGGTGCGCGACTTCTGCGGCCATGGCCTCGGACAGGTTTTCCACGACCATCCCAACGTGCTGCACTATGGCCGCCCCGGCGAGGGCGTGCTGCTCAAGCCCGGCATGTTCTTCACGATCGAGCCGATGATCAACCTCGGCAAGCCGCATGTGAAGGTGCTCTCCGACGGCTGGACCGCCGTGACGCGCGACCGCTCGCTCTCGGCCCAGTTCGAGCACACCATCGGCGTCACCGAGACGGGATGCGAAATCTTCACGCTCTCCCCCAAGGGGCTGCACTGCCCGCCTTACAAATTCTGAGCCATGGCGAAGGGCTTCGGGGAGGCGCAGGGCGACGTGCCGGATCATCTCGGCCACCGCGAGCGCTTGCGCGAACGCTTCCGCAAGGGCGGCGCGGATGCCCTGCCCGATTATGAACTCCTTGAACTCGTGCTGTTCCGCACCAATGCCCGTGGCAACACCAAGCCAATCGCCAAGGGCCTGATCGCCCGCTTTGGAACATTTGCCGAGGTTCTGGGCGCCGAGCCCGAACGGCTGATGGAAGTTGAGGGCGTGGGCGCCGCCGTAGCGCAGGACCTGAAGCTGATCCAGGCCGCATCCCTCCGCCTCGCGCGTGGTGAAGTGATGCACCGCCCGCTCCTCGCCTCATGGAAAGCCATCGTCGACTATTGCCGCGCCGCCATGGCCTTCGAGACGCGCGAACAGTTCCGCATTCTCTTCCTCGACAAGAAAAACCAGTTGATCGCCGACGAGGTGCAGCAACAGGGCACGGTGGACCATACGCCCGTCTACACGCGCGAAGTCATCAAGCGCGCGCTGGAATTGGCGTCGACAGCCATCGTGCTGGTGCACAACCACCCCTCGGGCGATCCCACGCCCTCACTGGCCTACATCGACATGACGAAGAAAATCATCCAGGCCGGCGAAAAGCTCGGCGTGCTGGTGCATGATCATCTCATCATCGGCAAGAAGGACCACGTCAGCTTCCGTTCGCTGCAGCTGATCTGAGCACAAGGCTTCCAGCCCTGCTCACGCCTTCCGCAACGCCTCCAGCGCCTCGGGCGTATCCGCATCCATGAGCACGCCGGGATCATCGACCGCGATTTCGACCGCTTCCGATTTCAGCTCGCCGATCAAGGCGCGCGCACCCTTGTCGCCCCTCAGCGCCATCAGCCGCGGGAAATGCTCCCGCCCCCACAGCACCGGATTGCCGAACTGGCCCTGATAGGTCGGCGCGATGATGCTGCGGTGTTCGGTGGGATTGAAGGCCGCGATCATCCTGTTGAGCGTGGAAGGCTGCACACGCGGCATGTCGGCGAGACAGATGAGCACCGCATCACTGTTGCCCGCCGCGGCAATCCCTGCGCGGATGGAGGTCGAGAGGCCCTCGGCAAAGTCCGGATTGAAGACGCCGCGCACGCCCGGCGGCAGCAGCCGCGAGATGGCATCCGCGTCCCGGCCAAACACCACGATCACATCATCCGCCTGAGCGGCACCCACCTGCGCCAATGTCGCCGCGATCAGCGGCGCACCATGATAATCCGCCAGCAGCTTGTTGGCGCCCATGCGCGACGAGAGCCCTGCCGCCAGCACCAGCGCAGTCACCTTCGGCGCCTCGGGAATGTGGCCCTTGCCTTCGCGCGGTGTGGGCCGCGAGGGGATTTCGGCAAGCAGCCCGCCTGCTCCCATGTCCATGACATCCGATGGCGTGACCGCGAGGCCCGCCACCACGCGCTCCAGCACCCAGTCGAAGCCGTTCACCTTCGGTGAGCGCGCGCAGGAGGGAACGCCAATCACGGGCGTGTCGCCGACGCGCGCAAGCATGAGCAGGTTGCCGGGGTCCACCGGCATGCCAAGATGAAGCACCTCACCACCGGCCTCCGTGACGCCAGCGGGAATGACATCGCCCCGGTCCACGATGGCCGATGCGCCCATCACCAGAATGGGAGAGCAGCCCTCGCCAGCGGCACGCGCAATTTCCCGCGCCACCTCGGCGGAGTGGTGATCAACCAGAACCGTGGAAGCCAGCGCCGCGCCCATCGCCGCAAGCCTGTCCCGCATCACGCTCTCACTCTTGCTGATGAGATTGTCTTTTGTCTGGGGCAGCCGCGTGAGGATGAGCGCGGCGTTGTGCGGCTGAAAGGCCTTTACCTGCAACACGGGCGTTCCCGACAATATGGCGAGCGCCTTCACCAGCACCGGACGCGGCACGGCGAAGGGAATGACCTTCACCGTCGCCACCATCTGACGGGGCGTCACGCGCGCATGATTGGGCAGCGTCGCGATGGTGAGGCTTTCGTGCAGATGATTGATGGAGCGGAGCCGCGCCTCATCGAACACCAAAAGCCCGCTTACCGCCGCATGGAGATTGGCCCGGCCCGTGAAAGGTTCCTGCGCCTTTGCGCCCTCGCCACAAAGCGCCAATGCGATCTGCCGGGCTGCGTCGTCTTCCGGCACATCGTCCGCGCCGAGGCGCGCTGCGGTGACGGAGACGTGACCCGCCGCCTTCAGAACCGCCACATCCGCCTGAGACAGCACCCGGCCCTTCTTGAACATGCCATCCGCATGGCGCACGCCATGGGCCAGGATGGCGCCCACGGCCTCATCCAGGGGCATGTCGCCGAAGATCATCCGAGCCTCAGGGACTTGGTCATCTCGGCCATGATGGAGATGGCGATTTCCGCAGCGCCCACGGCTCCGATGCTGAGGCCAATGGGCCCATGGATGCGGGCCAGCGCCGACTCGTCCAGGCCGCGGGCCTTCAGCCGTTCCACCCGCGAGGCCTGCGTTTTCCGCGAACCTAGCGCGCCCACGTAAAACACCTCGGATGTGAGCGCAAGCGCAAGCGCCGGATCATCAATCTTCGGGTCATGGGTGAGCGCGATGAACGCGGTGCGCGCATCAAGGCCGATCTGCGGAATGATTTCGTCCGGCCATTCCGCATGCAGCTGGATGTCGGGGAAGCGCGCACCCGTGGCGAAGGCGCCGCGCGGATCGACAACCCAGATGTCATAGCCCGCAGCCTTGGCCATGGGGATCAGCGCTTGCGCAATCAGCACCGCGCCGGTGATGACGAGACGGAGCGGCGGATTGTGCACGGTGACAAAAACTTCGCCCTGCTCGGTGCGTTCCACGCCGGACTTGTCGAAGCGGAACGCTGCATCGAGAATGCCGGCCAGCGGATCACGCACCGCATCCGCCCGCGCCACCATGCGCTGCGCGCCCGTGGCAAGGTCGGTCACCACGGCCACAGGCCGTCGCGCCGCTTTGGCCTCCAGAACCTGCCTGAGAAGATGTGGAGTCATTTCACGGCTTCCACGAGAATCCGGATCTTGCCGCCACAGGCGAGCCCCACATGCCACGCCGTTTCGTCGGCGACGCCGTAACTCAGCACCTTGTGCTGGCCGGTGGAAATGGCGTCTTGCGCGGCGGTGATCACGTCGCCTTCCACGCAACCACCGGAGACCGCGCCTTCGAAATTGCCATCACCATCGACAACAAGCTGACTGCCCACCGGTTGCGGCGCCGAACCCCAGGTTTCAATGACCGTGGCAATCGCCACCTTGCGGCCTTCCGCCAGCCAGGCCCCTGCCGTGTCGAGCGCGTTCATGTCAGTCTTTCCCGTTTATCCAACGCTTTGGATCATGGGCGGCGCGGCGGGGATCCGCAAGCGTCTCTGCCAGGTCCGCCAGACTGTTCAGGCTGTGCACCGGGCGGAATTCATCCACGAATGGCATGATGGTGCGAATGCCGCTGGCCCGCGCCTCGAAGCCATCATAGCGCAGCAGCGGATTGAGCCAGACGATTCGCTTTGCGGCGCGGCGCAGGCGCTGCATCTCCTCCTTCAGCGTGCCCACGTCCTCGCGGTCGAGGCCGTCCGTCATCAGCAGCACATGGGCACCCTGCCCCAGCACGCGGCGGCCCCATTTGAAATTGAACTCATGCAGCGCCGTGCCGATGCGCGTGCCGCCAGACCAGTCTTTCACCGCGGCGGATACTTTCAGCATGGCATCATCGATGTCTTTGCGGCGCAGTTCGCGCGTGATGTTGGTGAGGCGCGTCCCGAACAGGAACACCTGCACCCGGTCGCGGTCGTTGATCAGCGTGTGCAGGAAATGCAGGAACATGCGGCTGTAGTTGGAGCACGAGCCTGAAATGTCACAGAGGATGACGAGCGGCGGCTCGCGCCACTTCCGCTCCTTGCGCGCCAGATCGACCACCTGGCCTCCGGCGTGAATGGCACCGCGCAGGGTGCGCCGCATATCGATACGCCGGCCCGCATGCGAGGCCTTGAAGCGCCGCGTGCGCACTTCGATCCGTGTCAGCCTGATCTTGCGCAAGGCCTGCTTGGCCTGCGCCTGTTCGGCAACCGTCATTTGCTCGAAGTCCTTGGCGCGCAATATCTCGTTGGCGGAGGACGTGAACGTCGCCTCCACGTCCAGCTCTTCCTTCTTGGGCGCCTGCCGGTTGGTGATCTCCGACTTGTCGAACATCGCTTCGGCCAAACGGCGGAAACCCGCCTGCTTGCGGTTCTCATGCGGCTTGCGGGCAATCTGTGTGTACATGAGCTGCATGAGCTGCTGCAGCATCTTCGGCTTCTTCCAGAACACATGGAAAGCCTGGTCGAACAGTTCGCGCTGCTCACGGCGCTTCACGAACACCGCATGCAGCATCCAGTAGAAGTCTTCGCGCCGTTGCAGCGGACCCGCCATGGCGGCGTCGAGCGCGTCCAGCACGCTTCCCGGCCCCACCGGAATGCCGGCTTCGCGCAACACCCGTGCGAAATGCATGATGTTTTCGGCGAGCTTTCCGGTCAGCGGGCGGTTCGAATTGGCGGGGGCAACAAGCATGCCCGCCTCACACCGAGCCCATCAGCCGCAATTCTTCCTTCACCTGGTCGAGGATGCGCTTGGCTTCGGAACCTTCCATGCGGGCAATGTCGTCCTGGTATTTGAGCAACACGCCCAATGTGTCGTTCACCGTTTGCGGATCGAGCGCCACGCAATCCAGTTCATGCAGGGCGGAAATCCAGTCAAGCGTTTCGGCAACGCCCGGCGACTTGTAGAGATCGCCCCCCTTGCGCAGCGCCTGCACGAAGCCCACCACTTCCTTCGCCAGTTGCGCTGAGGCCTTGGGCCGCTTGGCCCGCAGGATCGCCACTTCGCGCCGGGCATCCGGATAGCCGACCCAGTGATAAAGGCAGCGCCGCTTCAGGGCATCATGCACTTCGCGCGTGCGGTTGGAGGTGATGATGACGATGGGCGGTTCCTGCGCCTTCACCGTGCCAAGCTCCGGAATGGTGACCTGGAAATCCGACAGCACTTCGAGCAGGAAGGCCTCGAAGGCCTCGTCGGTACGGTCCAGTTCGTCGATGAGCAGCACCGGAGCCCCGCCATCCCCGGACTCGAGGGCCTGCAACAGGGGCCGCTTGATGAGGAAGCGCTCGGCAAAGACATCCGACCCCAGCCGCTCCCGGTCGATCCCGCCCGAGGCTTCCGCCAGCCGGATTTCGATCATCTGCGCCGGGTAGTTCCATTCGTAGACGGCGGACGATACATCCAGCCCTTCATAGCATTGCAGGCGAATGAGCTTGCGGCCCAGGCCTTCCGCCAGGACCTTGGCAATTTCCGTCTTGCCCACCCCGGCCTCGCCTTCCAGGAACAAGGGGCGCCCCATTTTCAGCGCCAGAAACACGACCGTGCCAAGATCACGCCCTGCCACATAGTCGCGGGATTCCAGCAGCGCGATGGTGTCGTCGATGGTGGCGGGTACGGGCTGCGTCATCGGTTCAGGAACTCCTCTCACCGATACGTCCGTCGCCGGACCCCGGTCGCCTGCATATAACAAAAAACACCCGCCAACCGGAGTCAGCGGGTGTTTCTCCTGTTGATCGAATTACTTTGCCGCCGCCAGGGCGCGCTTCGCCATGACGGAGATCAAGTGGGCGCGGTAGGCGGCGGAGCCGTGCATATCGCTGTTCAGGCCGCGCGGCTTCACCGCGATGCCGGCCAGTGCATCGGCCTTGAACGACTTCGACAGCGCCGCTTCCATATCGGCCTGGCGGAACACGCCGGGGCCGGCACCTGTCACCGCCACGCGCGCCTTGCCGTCCTTGCCCTGCGCCACGTAGACGCCGACCATCGCATAAAGCGACGCCGGGTTCGGGAACTTGGCATAGCCGGACTTGGCCACGAGCGGGAATTCAACCGCGGTGACGACTTCATCATCCTTCAGGGCGGTGGAGAACATGCCGGTGAAGAACTTGTCCGCCGGAATCTTCCGCGCGCTGGTGTGGATGGTGGCACCCAGCGCCAGACACGCCGCCGGATAATCCGCCGCCGGGTCATTGTTGGCGATGGAACCGCCGATCGTGCCGCGGTGGCGCACATGGGGATCGCCGATGCCGCCCGCCAGCGCCGCAAGGCCGGGAAGGGCCTTCTTCAGTGCCTTGTCGGAGGCAACGGCGGCATGTGTGGTGCCAGCCTGGATGACCACGGATTTTGCACCCACCTTCACGCCTGCGTTCTTCAGGCCTGAAAGGTCGATGATGTCCGTGGGCGTGGCCAGGCCTTGCTTCATCGTCGGAAGAAGCGTGTGCCCTCCCGAGAGAAACTTGCCGTCTTTGGCCTTCTTCATCAGCTTGACGGCATCTGCCACCTTGCTGGGACGGTGATAGTTGAAGTTTTCCATGTCTCTGTTTCCCGTCCTTATTCCGCAGCCTTCTTGAGGCCCTGCACGACATTCCACACAGCTTGTGGCGTGGCGGGCATGGCGATGTCGCGAATGCCAAGGGCATCCGTGACGGCGTTGATCACCGCTGGCGGCGAACCGATGGCACCGGCCTCGCCGCAGCCCTTCATGCCCATGGGATTGGTCGGGCAAGGCGTGCAGGTGAAGCCGAGATTGAAGGTCGGCACGTCGGCGGCGCGCGGCATGCGGTAGTCCATGTAGGACCCCGTCAGCAGCTGGCCCGAGGACTCGTCATAGACGCAATCCTCCGCCAGCGCCTGGCCGATGCCTTGCGCGATGCCACCGTGCACCTGGCCTTCCACGATCATGGGATTGATCAGGTTGCCGAAGTCATCGACGCATGTGTAGTTGGCAACGGCCGTGACGCCCGTGTCCGGATCAATCTCCACCTCACAGATGTGCACGCCAGCCGGGAACACGAAGTTCGCCGGATCGTGGAACGCGCTTTCCTTGAGGCCCGGCTCGATTTCGGCGGAGTTGAACTTGTGGGCCACATAGGCCGCAAGCGCCACTTCGCCGAAAGCCATCTTCTTGTCGGTGCCCTTCACGGCGAAGGAGCCGCCCTTGAACTCCACGTCATCGACGGAAGCCTCCATGACGGCGGCCGCGACCTTCTTGGCCTTGGCCTCGATCTTGTCGAGGGCCTTGGAAATCGCATGCATGCCCACCGCACCCGAACGGGAGCCATAGGTGCCCATGCCGAACTGCACCTTGTCGGTGTCGCCATGCACGACCGAGACGCTGTTGATGTCAACGCCCAGGCGGTCGGAGACCAACTGTGCGAAGGTCGTTTCGTGTCCCTGGCCGTGGCTGTGGGAGCCGGTGAGGATTTCGACCGTACCAACGGGATTGACGCGGACTTCCGCCGATTCCCAGAGGCCGACACCGGCACCCAGCGAGCCGATGGCTGCCGAAGGGGCGATGCCGCAGGCTTCGATATAGGCGGAATAGCCGAGGCCACGCAGCTTGCCATTCTTGGCCGAGGCCGCCTTGCGGGCCGCGAAGCCCTTCACGTCGGCCATCTCCTGTGCCTTGCGCAGCGAGGCATCATAGTCGCCCGCGTCGTAGCACATGATCACCGGCGTCTGGTGCGGGAACTGCGTGACGAAGTTCTTCCGGCGGAATTCGGCCGGGTCCATCTTCAGTTCGCGCGCTGCCGTTTCAACGAGACGTTCGACGACATAGGTCGCCTCCGGACGCCCTGCCCCACGATACGCATCAACCGGCGCGGTGTTGGTATAGACCGCATCGACTTCCGCATAGATGCTGGGAATGTTGTATTGGCCGGAAAGCAGCGTGGCGTAGAGATAGGTCGGCACGCAGCTGGAGAAGGTGGAGAGATAGGCG
>CALMLK010000261.1 GCA_937868035.1 uncultured Alphaproteobacteria bacterium | reverse complement strand
CGCACCATGACCCAACGCACGAAGGTGAGAACCTCCTCGTCGTTCTGGTTGAAGCCGCGGGTGTGGACCCAGACCACGCCGGTCTTGCCGCTGGAATTTTCCTTGAGTCCCGTCACCGTGCTGATCGCGTAGAGCGTGTCACCCACATGGACGGGCCTGAGGAACTGGCATTGGGCGTAGCCCAGATTGGCAACGGCATTGAGCGAAACATCCGGCACCGACTTGCCGAAGACGACATGGAAGACGAGCAGGTCATCGACAGGCGCGCGGGAGTAACCGATGCTGCGGGCAAAGGCGTCTGCCGACTGCACCGCAAAGCGTGAGCCGTACAATGCGGTGTAGAGTGCCACGTCGCCGCTCGTCAGTGTGCGTGGCGTGGCGTGGCGCAGCACCTGGCCGACGCGGAAGTCCTCGAAGAAATGTCCGGGGTTGGTCTTGGGCGTGTGGGGGGAGGTCATGGTGCCACCGCCCTTGCAATGGCGTCGATCCGTTCGGCCATGGCGAGGTGGAGCCGCTCCACCATGCGGCCATCCACGGTGATCACACCCTTCGCTGCGTTCTCCGGCAGGGCGAAGGCCTCCATGATCTTGCGGGCCCAGGCCGTTTCCGATTCGGCGGGCGAGAAAATGCGGTTGCTGATGTCGATCTGCGTGGGGTGGATCAGCGTCTTGCCATCCATGCCGAGGCGCACGCCCTGCTCGCATTCGGCGCTGAAGCCTGCCTCGTCCCTGAAATCATTGTAGACGCCGTCGATGCAGTCGAGGCCGAAGGCGCGGGCTGCGAGCACGGTCTGCGACAGGGCGGGAACGAGGGCGGCACGGGCATCGCTGCCCTTCATGCGCGTCTCCTTCAGGAGATCGTTGGTGCCGAGCACAAAACAAACGAGGCGGGCGGCGCGGGCAGCCTCTCCGATTTCCTTCAGGTTGAGAATGGCAAGCGGCGTCTCGATCATCACCCAGAGCGGCAGGCCGCTGCTGAGGGCGCCTGCGCGAATGACGTCGGCGGCGCTGGATACCTTGGGAACGAGAATGGCGTCGGGCCGTGCAGCCGTGGCGGCGGCCATGTCTTGCTCGCCCCATGGCGTTTCAAGCCCATTCACGCGCAACACCACCTCGCGGTGGCCATAGCCTCCGGCCGATATGGCCGCGCAAGCTGTGGCGCGGGCGTCGGCCTTGGCCTCGGGTGCCACGGAATCCTCGAGGTCGAGAATCACGGCATCGGCCGCCAGCGTCTTTGCCTTTTCCAGGGCGCGGGCGTTGGCGCCGGGCATGTAGAGCACGCTGCGGCGGGGGCGAAAAGCGGAGCTGGTCATGGTGGAAAGGCTAGCTTTTGCAGTGCAGCATGAAAAGCAGACTTTTGTCACAGTCTGTTTGCGGGCTGGACTGCCAATGCGGCGGCTCTGCCGCTTGAGTGCGGCGCGGGCGTGAGGCAATAGGGGCTCATGACCCATGTTGATGTTGCCATTGCCGGCGGCGGGATCGTCGGCAGCTCCACCGCCTATTACCTCCGCAAGAACGGATTCACCGGCTCCATCGCCATCTTCGAGCAGGACATGAGCTTCAAGCATGCCTGCACGGCGCTGTCCTGGGGCGGTATCCGCCAGCAGTTCTCGACGCCGGAAAACATCCGCCTCTCGCAATTCGGATTGAAGCTCATCCGCAACCTCAAGGACGAATTCGGCAGCGATGCCGAGATCGGCTTCAAGGAAAGCGGCTACCTTGTGCTGGCCACGGAGAAGGGTGTTGACGTGCTGGAGGAAAACCAGCGCCTGCAAACGTC
The DNA here is from genome assembly GCA_937868035.1 of uncultured Alphaproteobacteria bacterium. Taxonomy (GTDB): domain Bacteria; phylum Pseudomonadota; class Alphaproteobacteria; order Rhizobiales; family Aestuariivirgaceae; genus Aestuariivirga. Next base: position 7,712 of record CALMLK010000261.1, on the reverse strand, counting down.
GATGGGCGCAGACACCATCATCTACAAGGGTGAGGAACTTGCCCGCAAATTCCCCTGGATCAACTTCGAGGGCGTTGCCGCAGGTTCCTTCGGCCCGAAGAACGAGGGCTATTTCGATCCCTATTCGCTGATGTCACTGGTGCGGCGGGCCGCTCTGGCGCGGGATGTCACGTTGGTGCAGCAACGGGTCACGGGCGTGCAGCAGAACGGCAAGGTGACGGGGATCACGCTGGCGAACGGCGACAGCCTGACGGTCGGTGCGCTGGTCAATGCGGCGGGTGCAGGTGCGGGTGATCTCGCCGCCATGGCAGGCGTTGAACTGCCGGTGGGTCCCGCCAAGCGCTACGTCTATGTCGTCGATTGCCCCGACGCGCCGGAAGGCCTGCGCAAGGGGCCGCTCACCTTCGACGTGTCGGGCGATTATTTCCGTCCTGAAGGCCGCAACTTCATCTGGGGCTTCACGCCGACGGATGAGGAAGAGCCGCAGGTGAAGGACTGGGAGATGGACGAAAGCTGGTTCGAGTCGAAAGTCTGGCCCGGCCTGGCGCACCGCGTTCCTGTATTCGAAGCCGTGAAGATGGTGGGCGGCTGGGTCGGCCATTACGACTACAACTGGTTCGACCAGAACGGCATCATCGGGCGCCATCCCGTCCTGCCGAATTTCTATCTGGGCAATGGTTTCTCGGGCCACGGCATCCAGCAGGGGCCCGCCACGGGCAATGCCATTTCCGAACTCATCATCCACGGTGGCTTCAAGACCATCGATCTCACGCGCATGGGGGTCGAGCGGGTCCACCGCAAGGAACCGCTGTTCGAGAAGAACATCTTCTGATGGCCAAGGTCCTCTGCCTGTCCTCGCAGGTGGTGTGGGGGCCGGTCGGCAATACGGCGGCCGTTCCCGTGCTGCAGGCGGCGGGACACGAGGTCCTGCAAGTGCCGACCATCCTGCTCTCGCATCATCCCGGGCACGGGATGCCCGTTGCGCAGAAGACGGATGCGGCGCTCTTTGCGGGCCTCATCGAATCAGTGGAGAGCCGGGGCGGACTTGCAGACTGCGCGGCGGTGATGACCGGTTATTTCGCCTTTCCGCAACAGGTTGAAGCGGCTGCGGACGTGATCCGCCGCCTCAAGGCGCAAGATCCGGCGCTGATGGTGCTGACGGATCCGGTGCTGGGCGACGATGGGCGGCTCTACGTGCCCGATGCGGTGGCCTTCGCCATTCGCGAGCTGCTGGTGCCGCTCGCCAGTGCCGTCACGCCCAATTGTTTCGAGCTGTCGTGGCTGACGGGCCTCGCCGTCACCGACCGGGTCTCGGCGGAGGCCGCTGCCCTTGCGCTGCCGTGTGGCGAGGCGGTGGTCACATCGGTTCCCGTGGATGATCAGCATCTTGGCACGCTTCTCTGCACACGACAGGTGAAGCACTTCATCCCGTCCGTGAAGCGGATCCGCGTGCCCAATGGCACGGGGGACTTCCTCGCCGGTGCCTACCTCGCGGCGCGTCTCGCCCAACCACCCGTGGCGGCGCTGGACACGGCCATGCAGCAACTTGAAACCGTGATTGCAAAAAGCGTCGCTGGCGTGCTGCAAAACACTTGATTGCGGTGCCATGGTTTGGCACGTGCACGCCCACGTGCATTGGCACGCAAGGACCTTCCATGACCATTCCGCACCGCCACAATGCCCTGCTCGGCAAGCCTGTCGCCGATGAAATCATCACCAGCGTCTCATCGGGCGTCGCTGAACTTGCGGCACGGGGCTGGCCCACCAAGCTCGTGTCGATCACCATCGGCGACGTGCCTGCCATCAATCTCTATGTCCGCAACCAGGCGCGCGGTGCCGAGCGCGCGGGTATCCTGTTCCAGGAACGGAACCTCCCGGAGAATGTGTCGCGCGTTGAAATGCTCGGCATCCTGCAGGCATTGAACACCGATCCCAGGGTCACGGGCATCATCATCCAGCGGCCCGTGCCCAAGCACCTCAACATCAAGGAATTGCAGACGGCGATCCATCCGCTGAAGGACGTGGAGGGCATGCACCCTGCCTCCATCGGCAACATCGTCTACCGCGACGTGGCGCTGGCGCCGTGCACGGCGGCGGCCTCGGTGGAATTGCTGAAGCGGACAGGTTTGCAACTCGAAGGCCTCAATGCGGTGGTGATCGGGCATTCGGAAATCGTCGGAAAGCCCATCGCCTTCCTGCTGATGGCAGAGGGGGCCACCGTGACCGTGTGCCACCACATGACGCGCAATCTCTCCATCCATTCGCGCGCCGCCGATGCTGTGTTCATTGCGGTGTGCAAGCCCCGCTTCATCACGGCGGCCATGATCAAGCCCGGTGCCGCCGTGATCGACATCGGCATCAACCAGATCGAGGAATACGGCAAGATGATCACCGTGGGCGACGTGGACTACGAGCCCTGCGCTGACGTTGCGGGCTGGATCACGCCGGTTCCCGGTGGTGTCGGTCCCGTCACCGTTTCAATCCTGATGCGCAATGCGCTGACGGCGGCGCGGACGCAGGCGGAACATTATGCCGCGGAGTTTGGCGGCGGTGGCCGCATCGTGGGAATTGCGCCGGCGAATTGAGGCGGGGATCCAGGAATGAAAAAGGCCGGCGCAAGCGCCGGCCTTTTTCGTGATGGAATGAGAAAGCCTCAGGCCTTCTTGGCCTCAGCAGCGGTGTCGGCGAAAGCCTGGCGCTGGTCTTCGGCGATACGGGCCGACTTGCCGGTGCGGCCCTTGAGGTAATAGAGCTTGGCGCGGCGGACCTTGCCGCGGCGCACGACCTTCACCGAGTCGATCATCGGAGAATAGACCGGGAAAATACGCTCCACGCCTTCGCCGTAGGACAACTTGCGAACCGTGAAGTTCTCGTTCAGTCCGCCGCCGGAGCGGGCGATGACGACGCCTTCATAGGCCTGCACGCGGGTGCGGTCGCCTTCGACCACCTTCACGTTGACGATCACCGTGTCACCCGAATCGAATTCGGGGAGCTGGCGCTTGCCGGCAACAGCGGCCATCTGCTCGGCTTCGAGCTGCGCGATAATGTTCATGTCAGAATACCTTTCCGGGCGCCCACGAGAGGTGGAAGCCGTTTCGGGGGGCTTCTAGGGCGGACTCTGTGGAAAAGTCAACCTTCCCCGTTCCGGAATCTGCGCCACAGGTCCGGCCGCCGCGCGGCGGTCAGGGCTTCGCGCTGCTCCGCCTTCCAGCGGGCGATGGCCTTGTGGTCGCCGGAGAGGAGGACGGCGGGAATTTCCGCATCTTCCCAGAGGTTTGGCTTGGTGAAGTGGGGGTGTTCGAGGAGACCGCCGGAGAAGCTCTCCTCGGCGGCACTTTCGAGCTTTCCCATGACGCCGGGGAGGAGGCGGACGATGGCGTCCAGCAGCACCAGTGCGGCGGGCTCCCCGCCGGAGAGGATATAGTCTCCGATGGAAATCTCCCGCAGATTGCGCCGGTCGATGACGCGCTGGTCGACGCCTTCGAATCGGCCGCAGACGATGAGGGCGCCGGGTCCGGCGGCAAATTCCGCCACCAATGATTGCGTCAGGGGCTCGCCCCGTGGCGACATGAGGAGGCGTGGCCCCTCGTGGGGCGTGCCGTCGATGGCGGCGGCGAGGATGTCCGGCTTCAGAATCATGCCCACGCCCCCACCTGCCGGGTGGTCATCCACCGTGCGGTGGCGGTCCTTGGCGAAACTCCGGATGTCGTGGGGGGAGAGCGACCACAGCCCTTCCTTCAGCGCCCGCCCCGCCAGGGAAAGTCCCAGTGGGCCCGGAAACATCTCCGGGAAAAGGGTGAGGATGGTTGCGGCGAAGGACATGGAACTCACGGCCTGCCGTTCTGGCCGCGCTGGCTTTCATCGGCGGCGTCGAGATAGCCCTCGGGCAGATCCACGGTGATGACCGCATCGGTTGTGGTGATGAAGGCCACCGGGACGAGCTCGCCCGAATCGAGTTCGAGGAGGTCGCCTGCGCCATAGTTCTGGATGCCGGTCACCGTACCGAGGGTGCGGTCTGCGGTGGCAACCGGCTTGCCCACGAGGTCGGCGAGATAGACTTCACCGGATGGAGGAGGGGGAAGGTGATCGCGGGCGATGAAGAGGTCCGTGCCCTTGAGGGCTTCCGCGGCGTTGCGGTCGCGCACCTCCTTCAGGTCGGCGATGAACTCGTCCCGGGCGGGCTTGAGATGGACGATCTGGAAGACGCGGCCATCGCCTGCGGTCAGTGGCTTGTAGGTTGCGATGTCGGCGGGATTGGCGGCGAAACTCTTGAGCTTCACAGCACCGCGGATGCCGTGGGCCCCGAGGATGCGGCCGATGAGGATGGAGGTCGTCATTTCTGGTTCAGTGTTCCGGATGAAAGTGCAAGGGATACCGTTGGATTTGGGGGCCCTTTCCCCATATAAGGCGCGCAATGTCCAGCGTCATGTCCAGTCCCACCGCCACACGTGCCATTCCGTTCCGCAAGATGAACGGCCTCGGCAATGATTTTGTCGTGCTGGATGCGCGCCAGCGGCCCCTTGCCATCAGCGAGGAGCAGGCCCGCGCCATCGCCGACCGGACGTCCGGCGTGGGGTGTGACCAGTTGATCGTCATGGAGCGTTCCCCGACGGCGGATGTGCGGATGCGGATCTGGAATGCCGAGGGCGGCGAAGTGCAGTCCTGCGGCAACGCCTCGCGCTGCATCGCCGACATCGTGATGGCCGAGACGGGAAACTCCAGCGCCACCATCGACACCAAGGGCGGGTTCCTGACGGCCAGGAAGGCCGGACCGCTCATGGTCACCATCGACCAGGGCCGTCCGCGCTTCGACTGGAAGGACATTCCCCTGTCGGAAGCCTTTGCCGACACGCGCCACATCGAATTGCAGGTGGGGCCCATCGACAAGCCGCTGCTGCATTCGCCGTCGGTGGTCAATGTCGGCAACCCGCATTGCATCTTCTGGGTCCAGAACCTCGACGTGGTGGACTTCGCCAAGGTCGGTCCCATTATCGAGCATCATCCGCTTTTTCCCGAGCGCACCAATGTGGAGCTGGCTCAGGTGGTGGCGCGCGACCATGTGGTGCTCAAGGTTTGGGAACGGGGTGCGGGATTGACGAAGGCTTGCGGCACGGCAGCCTGTGCCGTCATGGCGGCGGGCTTCCGCCTCAAGATGATCGACGCCAAGTGCAGGGTCACGCTGCCGGGGGGCGATCTCTTCATGGCGGTCAACGAAAGCAATGGCCACGTGCTGATGACCGGCCCCCTGGCCTATGAATACGAGGGCGTGCTCCCGGCGGGGTTGCTGGGATGAGCGAGCTGCGCATTGAAACCTTCGGCTGCCGGCTCAACACGTTTGAATCCGAGATCATGCGCGGCCATGCCGAAAAGGCGGGGCTCGGCAATGCCATCGTCTTCAACACCTGCGCGGTGACGGCGGAAGCCACCCGCCAGGTGCGCCAGGCCATCCGCAAGGCGCACAAGGAAAACCCAAAGGCGCAGATCATCGTCACGGGTTGCGCGGCGCAGACGGAGGCTGACAGCTTCGCCGCCATGCCGGAGGTGACACGCATTCTCGGCAACGAGGAAAAGCTGCAGGCCGAAAGCTGGCGGAACGGCAGCACGGCGCCGCGCGTCACCGTCTCCGACATCATGCAGGTGAAGGAAGCGCATGTGCCGGTGATCGAGCGCCTGACAGGGCGCACACGGGCCTTCGCCCAGGTGCAGAATGGCTGCGACCATCGCTGCACCTTCTGCATCATTCCCTTTGGCCGGGGCAATTCACGCTCGGTGCCGCTCGATGCCGCCGTGGAGCAGGTGCGCCGGCTTGTGGCGGAGGGGCACAATGAGGTGGTGCTGTCGGGCGTTGACCTCACGAGTTGGGGGGCCGATCTTGAGGGTGCGCCGAAGCTGGGCCGCCTGCTGGCGCGCATCCTGCGCGGCGTTCCTGATTTGAAGCGGCTGCGGCTCTCCTCCATCGATTCGATCGAGGCCGATCCGGAACTGATCGACCTCCTGGGCGGCGAGGCGCGGGTGATGCCGCATCTCCACCTGTCGCTGCAATCCGGCGACAACATGATCCTGAAGCGCATGAAGCGCCGCCATGCCCGCGAAGATTCGATCCGCTTCTGCGAAGACCTGCGGGCGCGGCGCAAGGACATGGTGTTCGGCGCCGACATCATCGCGGGCTTTCCCACCGAGACGGATGAGATGTTCGAAAATTCGCGCCGCATCGTCGATGAGTGCGGCCTCACCTTCCTCCATGTGTTTCCGTTCTCGCCACGCCCCGGCACGCCCGCGGCGCGCATGCCGCTGCTCGACAAGGCGGTGGTGAAGGAGCGCGCGGCCCTGTTGCGGAACAAGGGTGCGGAGCGGCTGGCCGCTTTCCTCACCACGCAGGTGGGCAGCACACAGGACGTGCTGGTGGAGACACCGCACACGGGACGCACACCGCATTTCGCACTGGCGCGGTTCAGCCAGCAGATGACACCGGGTGCCATCGTGCGCACACGCGTCACCGCAGCAAGCGGCGATGGGCTCCATGTTGTTCCCGGTCCTGCGGCCGTTGCAGGAGTGGCGGCATGAGCGGCTTCTTCAAGAAACTCTTCAACCGCATCACCGGGCGTGGCGAAGATGCGCCCGCGCCTGTGGAGCAGGCCGCACTGCCTCCGCCCGGGGACACGCCCGTAGCCGAAGATGTCGTGGCGGAGGATGTGGCAATACCGGCGCTTGAAGAGGTGGTGACACCGCCTCCCGTTCCGGTCATTCCCGAGGCACCAGTCGAAAAGGCAGCGCCCGCGCCGAAGAGTGCACCGAAGCCCGCTGCAAAGGCGAAGGAGCCGCCGCCGCCGCCCGTCAAGAGGCCTGCTCCCGTCAAAACGCCCGCGAAGACGGTGACGCCGCCGGTCAAGGCCAAGGCGGGCAAGGCCCCTGCGGTGAAGGCGGCACCTCTTGCCAAGGCCGAACCGGAAAAGCCGGTGACAAGGAAGCAGGTGGCTGCGCCAGCGCCTGCTGCCAAGCCAAAGGCCAAGGCCGCGCCGCCGCCCCATGCCGAGCGCCTGTCGCCCACGCCGCAACCGGTTGCACCGCCGCCGCCCGAAATTCCACCGCCCGCACCCCCACCCATTCCCGTGCCCGTGACGGAACCGATCACGCCGCCACCACCGCCGTTGCCGCCTGTGCCGGAGCCCGTTCCGACACCACCCTCCCCGCCGGCGCCGCCAGAACTCCGCAGCGGTTTCTTCTCGCGGCTCAAGAGCGGGTTGTCGAAATCCTCGAAGTCGCTGACGGGGTCGATCACCGCCATCTTCACCAAGCGCAAGCTCGATGCGGACACGCTGCAGGACCTGGAGGACACGCTGATCCAGGCGGATCTCGGTGTCACGGTGGCCGAGCGCATCATCAAGGCTGTTTCGCACGGACGCTACGACAAGGAAATCGATCCCGAAGAGGTGAAGCAGATCCTCGCCTCTGAGGTGAGCAAGGTCCTGAAACCCGTCGAGGTGCCGTTCAACTTCGGGGCGGAGAAGCCCTTTGTCATCCTCGTTGTCGGGGTGAACGGCTCGGGCAAGACCACGACCATCGGCAAGCTCGGCGCCATTGCGGCGCGCGAGGGCTTCAAGGTGAAGTTTGCGGCCTGCGACACGTTCCGTGCCGCGGCCATCGAACAACTCACCGTGTGGGGCAAGCGCATCGGGGCGGAGACCGTGTCACGCCCACCCGGTTCGGATGCC
>CALMLK010000260.1 GCA_937868035.1 uncultured Alphaproteobacteria bacterium | reverse complement strand
GGACTGGCGAGAGCGGGCCTTGCGGGCCAAAACCGCTGCGTTTCTGGATGCCACTACACGCTGTTCCGCTTTGCCTCACGGCAAAGCAGGCGTGAGTGGCCGGGCTTTTCGCCGAATCCACTATCCTCTTTTCACCACTGCATGCAGGCGACAGGCCCGTACGGGAACAGTCCCTCCATTTCTCCCCTTCAGCCCGATGCCGCCCTGAAACCTCCCATCAACACGGACCGTCATCCCGGCGCCCGCCATCGCGGCCACTTTGGTCTGGTCACGTGCGCACGCATTGACGCATTGCAATCGCGCCGACCCTGAGGTACGCCCCTCAACGATTTCTGATGGAGACCCGTGATGCCCGCCTTCCGCACCCTTGATGATGTCAATGTCGCCAACAAGAAGGTGGTGATCCGCCTTGATCTCAATGTGCCGATCAAGGACGGCGTGGTCACCGACACGACCCGCATCGACCGCGTGGTGCCGACGCTCCAGGAACTGCTGAAGAAGGGGGCTGGCGTCATCATCCTCGCCCACTTCGACCGGCCGAAGGGCAAGGTCATCCCGGAGATGTCGCTGAAGCCTGTGGCGCCGGCGCTGGAAAAGGCGCTGGGGCAGCCCGTTACTTTCGTCTTCACCGACTGGCAATCCGCACCTGCCGTTGCGGCAAAGCCAGGCACGGTGACGCTGATGGAAAACACCCGCTATCACGCGGGCGAGGAAAAGAACGATGCGGGCTTCGCCAGGATGCTGGGCGGACTTGGCGACATCTTCGTCAATGACGCCTTCTCGGCGGCGCACCGGGCGCATTCCTCCACCGAGGGCATTGCCCATGTCATCCCGGCTTACGCCGGACGCGCCATGGAAGCGGAGTTGAAGGCGCTGCAGGCCGCGCTGGAGAAGCCGACGCGCCCGCTCGTCGCCGTGGTCGGCGGAGCGAAGGTGTCGAGCAAACTCGAACTTCTCGGCAACCTCTCCGGCATTGCCAATACCATCGTGATCGGTGGCGGCATGGCGAACACGTTCCTCGCGGCGCAAGGGATCAATGTCGGCAAGTCACTGTGCGAGCATGACCTCATTCCGACGGCAAAAGACATTCTGGAAAAGGCCAAGGCCCAGAACTGCACGTTGCTGCTGCCGGATGATGCCGTGGTGGCGAAGGAGTTCAAGGCCGGTGCCGCCTCGCGCGTGGTGAAGCTCAACGATGTGGCAGCGGATGAGATGATCGTTGATGTCGGTCCCATCTCCATTGCGAAGGTGAAGGCCTGCTTCGACGGGGCAAAGACCGTGGTGTGGAACGGCCCGATGGGTGCGTTCGAAATCGCGCCGTTCGATGCCGCGACCAACGCGGTGGCCCAGCATGCGGCCGCCCTCACCAAGGCGGGGAAGCTGGTGACGGTGGCGGGCGGCGGCGACACGGTCTCGGCGCTCAATCACGCAGGTGCGGCGGCTGACTTCACCTACATCTCCACCGCTGGCGGCGCCTTCCTCGAATGGCTGGAAGGCAAGGAACTGCCGGGCGTGAAGGCACTTGAAATCAAGTAAGCGCAGCGAGGCCGGGTATCAGGCGGCGCCCAGCCATTGCTTCCATTGTTCGATCTTCTGATATCTGGATGCCCCCCGAAGTGCGGAAAAATTCTTCACGCAGTTGCTTACGCCGAATTGACGTTTAATTGAGGCGTTTATGTAGGCAAGAAAATTGCGCCGCTCGAAATCGATTATGCTTAGGAACTCCTCGCGAATGTCGTAGGGGTTCAAGTCGAGTGCCTTGAGTTCTGCCACCGCTGCAGCCACAGCCGATTGTGTTGGCTCCACGGTGCGGGAATTTCCAAGATGAAGATAGCGAGCGCGGCCTCCAATCGCCGGAACCGTCACGACGGGCACTCCGCACAACAGGAATTCGGCGCAGGCTCGCATGGCGCCTTCAGCGGCCGACAGGCAGAGGCCGACATGTGAAGAGTTGATTGCAGATGCCACTTCGTCTGCGCTGAGTTCACGATAGGTTGAATTCACCGTCTCATTCAAATATTTAGCTTGTACAAGGAGATTCCGGACATTTCGTTCGCAATCAAGCTCACTGTAAGTTTCCTGGCGATAGTAAATCAAAGCAAGCGATTCAACGTCTGCACACAAGTGATGATTCTTCAGCTTTCGAAACATCGCGTTGTATAATGCATCATATTGCCGGGACGTGTTCTCGTGAACGTCGAAGATATTTTCGTCCGCCAGAATGAAGTTGTTCGCGACAAAGGCCGTGATCCCGCGCGCCTGCAACTCGGCCAGTTCCCATTCCTCATTCGCCATGATTACAAATTTGGCCTTTGGAAGCCGCTTACGCGTCTCCTCCAGACGTTCCTCAAGCGAATCAAAATAGATTCTCAGGCTGTGGGTTGGCTTGATGAAGTGCAGGGATGGCCGGTCTGCGAAGAATGCAGGCGCGACCGTGGCCATGCCGAGGTGCGCATCGTCATTCCTCGACGCCATGATGACCAAGGGGTCCAGACTGATCACGCAGCCGCTCAGGGCCTGGGTTTGCACGTACGTCCTCCCATCGCTTGCTTCGGTTGCAAGGGGAGCACAGAACGGCTGCGGGTGCCAGTCCCAGCCGCAGATCTGCCCTGCTTGGCCCCGGCTTGATCCCCCGCGGGCGTCGCGGCTACACGGAATTCCATGACCGCCACCGCAACGCCCACCTCCGCATCAGCGCAGTCCACCGTGTTCACGGTGCTGTTCGCCGTCTCCATCTGCCACGGCATCAACGACACCATGCAGGCGGTGCTGCTGTCAGTCTATCCGCTGCTCCGTGACAATTATGCGCTGACCTTCGCCCAGGTGGGCATGATCACGCTTGTGTTCCAGGTGACGGCGTCCATCCTCCAGCCCTTCGTCGGAACCTTCACCGACAAGTATCCCTTGCCCTACGCCCTTCCGGTGGCTCCGGTCTGCACGCTCTCCGGATTGCTGCTGCTTGCCAATGCCCATTCCTATCCGATGATCCTGCTGGCGGCGGCCATGATCGGCGTCGGGTCCTCCATCTTCCATCCCGATGCATCGCGCGTGGCGCGGCTCTCGGCCGGTGGCCGCTTCGGTTTCGCCCAATCCACCTTCCAGGTGGGCGGCAATGTGGGCACGGCAATCGGTCCGCTGCTGGCCGCCGCCATCGTGCTGCCGCGCGGGCAGGGGGCGATCTCGTGGTTTGCCGTGTTCGCCGTCGCCGCGCTGGTGCTGCTGAGTTATGTCGGCCGCTGGTATGCAGGCTGGCTGCGCGATCATGCCCCGCGCGCCGCTGGCAAGGCCAGTACGGTGACACTCACCTCGCGGCAGATCGGTGCGGCCTTGACCATCCTGCTGGTGCTGATGTTCTCGAAGTTCGTCTACACCTCGAGCCTGCACAGCTTCTACAGCTTCTACCTGATCGACCACTTCAAGGTCACGGCGCAGCAGGCGCAGATTTATCTGTTCGTGCTGTTCGGTTCCATGGCGGTGGGCACTTTCGCAGGCGGCCCCATCGGCGACAGGATCGGCACCAAGGCGGTGATCTGGGCTTCCATTCTCGGCGCGCTGCCCTTCACGCTTGCGCTGCCCTATACCAACCTGTTCTGGACGGTCGCCCTCACCATTCCCATCGGCCTCATCATCTCGTCGGCCTTCTCGGCAATGGTAGTGTATGCGCAGGAACTTCTGCCCGGCCGTGTCGGCATGATTTCCGGGCTGTTCTTCGGGCTGGCGTTCGGCGTTGCGGGGCTGGGAGCTGCAGCCCTTGGCGTTGTCGCCGATCACACGAGCATCGACTTTGTCTTCCGTCTCTGCTCTTTCCTGCCGGCGCTGGGGTTCCTCGCCTATTTCCTGCCGCGCACCCAGCCCCGGTGACAAATCACGCGCGGTGGTGGTAGAGCGCGGGCCATGAGCCATCCCCGCCTGTTCCTCGTTGTTCCCGCCACGCCCCTTGACGATTCCCTTCTGCTGGCCTGCGCCGAAGCCGCCACAGGTGCGGGAGACTGCGCCTCGATCCTGGTGGGCGAAGATGTGACACCAGCCATGGTGCCGAAGCTGCAGGCTTTGGGCCTAGCCGTCATCATCCGGGATTGCGAGCCGCGGCTCGTTCATCACCTGAAGGCAGATGGCATGCACATCTCGCGTTCCGAACCGGTGAAGGCGCTGCGGGCGACGCTGAAGACCGAAAGCATTGGCGTGTTCGCGGCCACCTCGCGCCACATCGCCATGGAGGCGGCGGAGGCGGGGGCGGACTACGTGGCCTTTGCACAAGCCTCGCAAGCGCAGGGTGAGCCGCTGCTGGCGTGGTGGCAGGACATCTTCGAAGTGCCTGCCGTTGCCTTTGACCCCGTGGATGCGGCGGGGCTTGCCACAGTGCTGCCGCACAAGCCGGACTTTATCCGTCCTATGGACCGGATGTGGGAAAGTCCCGAACAGGCGCGGCTGGAGATCAGTGCGCTGACAAAGGCAATGGCATGATCCTCCGCGGCGCGCGGGCGCTTTCGCTTGCGGCCGTGCTGCTGGGCAGCGGGGCGACCATGCTCCACGCCGCCTCGATCACGGAAGCACTGGCGCTTTACAGCGACAAGAATTTCGCCGAGGCGCGGAA
>CALMLK010000259.1 GCA_937868035.1 uncultured Alphaproteobacteria bacterium | reverse complement strand
AAACCGCCATGGCCACACCATGTTTGCGGAACAGGTCGATGGGTGGTGCCTGCTTTTCGCGCAATGTGTAGAAGGCGCCCGGCAGGATCACGGCAACGGTGCCCGCATCCGCCATGGCCTTCACACCGGCCTCATCAACATATTCGAGATGTTCCGCCGAGCGCGCGCCATAACGCGCCGCGAGGGCGGCACCGTGCAGGTTGGAAAGTTGTTCCGCGTGCAATTTGATGGCAAGGCCCAGGCTCTGCGCCACATCGAACACCTTGGCAATCTGGGCGGGCGTAAAGGCAATGCCTTCACAGAAGCCATCGACCGCATCCACAAGGCCTTCGGCATGGGCGGCACGCAGCGCCGGAATGCAGACGGTGTCGATGTAGGCGTCGGCGCGGTCCTTGAACTCCGGCGGTATGGCGTGCGCGCCAAGGAAAGTTGTGACGACCTTCACATTGCGTTTCTTGCCGATGCGCCGGGCGGCGCGCAGCATGTTCAATTCGGTGTCGTGATCCAGACCATAGCCAGATTTGATCTCCAGCACCGATACGCCTTCCGCGATGGCCGCGTCCACGCGCGGCAGCGCTGCAGCAACGAGGTCGTTGACGCTCGCCTTCCGCGTCGCCGTGACGGTGGAGATGATGCCGCCGCCGGCGCGCGCAACCTCTTCATAGGTTGCACCCTTGAGCCGCATTTCGAATTCATTGGCGCGGTTGCCGCCGTGAACCAGATGCGTGTGGCAGTCGATGAGGGCCGGGGTCACCAGCCGTCCGCCAAGATCTGCGGTGCGGAATTTTGCCAAGGCAGCCGGACAATCGGCGCGGGGCCCGATCCATGAAATGCGCCCCTTCTCGACCGCGATGGCGGCCCCGGGCACGAGGCCATAAGTGGGTGCCGCCATGGTGGCAGCCGAGCAATTGACCAGAAGCTGGGAGTCGGAAGTCATGAGGTTCATCCGTTTCGGGCTTTACAGGCTTCTAGGCTTCTGCGATTATTATGTCTAGACATAATATGAGGAGGCGCCATGACGCCGACACACGCGATCTCCGCCGGGAAGGCATTGCTGGCGGATGGCTGGGCGAGCGATGTGCGGGTCGTCGTGACCGGCGGGCGCATCACCGCGATCAGCAAGGGCACGCCACCCGCTGCGGGCGATGCGCGCGTCTCGGCGCTGCTTCCGGCACTTGGCAATCTGCATTCCCACAGCTTCCAGCGCGCCATGGCGGGCATGACGGAATATCGTGCGGCAGGCCGTGAGAGCTTCTGGACCTGGCGCGACCTCATGTACCGCTTCCTCGATCACCTCACGCCGGACCACGTGGAAGCCATCGCCGCACAGGTCTTCATGGAGATGATGGAGGCGGGCTACGCGGCGGTGGGAGAGTTCCACTACGTGCATCACCAGAGCGGCGGCGGGCGATACAGCAACATCGCGGAACTCTCGTCACGCATCATGGCGGCAGCCAGCGAGACGGGTATCGGATTGACCCATCTCCCGGTCCTCTACAGCTATGGCGGAGCCGGGAAGGCACCGCTTGCCGGCGGGCAACTGCGCTTCGGCAACAACGTCGATGATTTTGCGAAACTGCACGAACGGTGCAGGGATATTGCACGGGCACTTCCTCCGGACACGGTGGTGGGCATCGCCCCCCATTCGCTCCGCGCCACCTCGCCCGAAGACCTGGCCCGCGCCTGGCCGCTGGCGGGCGCAAACCCCATTCACATCCACGTGGCCGAACAGCCGCGGGAGGTGGACGAGATCAACGCCTGGCTCGGCGCCCGCCCTGTGCAATGGCTTCTGGACCATCTCCCCGTTGCGAAAAACTGCTGTGCCATCCACGCCACCCACATGACACCGGAAGAGACAGGCGCACTCGCTCGCAGCGGTGCCGTCGCAGGATTGTGTCCCATCACCGAAGCCAATCTCGGCGATGGGCCGTTCAACGGACCGGGCTGGATTGCAGCGCAGGGCCGCTTCGGCCTCGGCTCCGATTCCAATGTGCGCATTTCCCTCACGGAGGAATTGCGCACGCTGGAATATTCCCAGCGCCTGCGCGATCTCGCCCGCAACGTCATGGTGCCGGAACAGGGTTCCGTCGGCGCTTTCATTTACCGTGAAGCAGCGCGTGGCGGGGCACAGGCCCTGGGCCGCGACAGTGGCACAATTGAAATCGGCAAGACCGCCGACCTTGTGGCCGTGGACATGGACCACCCCACGCTCGCCGCCCTCGATGAGCGACATCTTCTCGACGGAATCTGCTTTGCGGCGCCGGATGGCATTGTGACCGATGTCTGGTCCGCGGGCCGCCATCAGGTGAAGCACGGCCATCACATCATGCGGCAGCCCGTCACCCTGCGCTATCGCGCTGCCCTGCGCGATCTCGTGGGTCGCCTGTGATGGGGGTGGCATCGGCCAGGTCTGCGGGCGCGGATGGATACCGCGGCGTGAAGGAAGCGCTGCTCGGCCGCATCCGCACCCACGACTGGCCACCGGGCAGCCTGTTGCCGGGCGAGATCGAACTGGCGGAGGAATTCGGCGTGGCCCGTGGCACGGTGAATCGTGCGCTCCGCGAATTGACCGAAGAAGGTTTTCTGGAACGCCGGCGCAAGGGCGGCACGCGCGTGCGGCCAGCCCCGCTGCGCGCCGCGCGTTTTGAAATCCAGCTTGTGCGCGCGGCCATCGAGGCGACGGGAGCACACTATGGCTACCAGCTTCTTCTCCGCCGCGAGGAGGAAGGACCGGCCGACGTACGCAGCATTCTGGCCGCGTCACCGCGCACGCAGCTGTTGCGGCTCCTCTGTCTTCATACCGCCGATGGAAAACCCTATCAGGTGGAGGAGCGCTGGATCAGCCTCGCCGCCTTGCCCGACGCCCGCGATGCCGACTTCGCAACGCTCGGCCCCAATGAATGGCTCGTCCAGACCGTTCCCTACACGGAGGTGGAAATCCGTATTCGTGCTGCGGCGGCGCGGCAGGCCGTGGCGAAGGCACTGCACGTGGCCGATGGAACGCCGCTGCTCACCACCTGGCGCACCACCTGGCTGGATGGACATGCACTCACCCACGTCCGCCTCTATTTCCACAAAGGCCATGAACTGGTGACGCGCTACTGACGCAGTCCCGGCGAAGCATGCGGACATTTGCAAGTCCGCCAGAGCCGCGCCATAACAGGGCATGACACGCTTTGCAGGGAAGACCCCATGACTGTTTCCGCCGCCCACGGCCAGAACAGCCTCCAGCGCAACCCCTGAACGCCACTGACGCCGGAATGGTTTGAAACCGCGCAGGTGAACACCAGCGCCGCCGAACGCCGGGCCGCAACACTTCCCGCCCGCCGCAGCGTCAAGAAGGACTATCAGGCCGCCTGGCTGGTGCGGGCGATCCAGTGCATCGACCTCACCACGCTTGCGGGCGACGATACGGCAGCGCGCGTGCACCGCCTTTGCGCCAAGGCCATGCGCCCCTTGCGGGACGACATCGTGGAGAAGCTCGGCCTTGCGGCAGCGCCGCCGCAAGTGGGTGCCGTGTGCGTTTATCCCGCCATGGTGCCCCACGCGGTGAAGGCGCTGGCGCGCTCCACCATTCCCGTGGCCTCCGTTGCAACGGGATTTCCGGCGGGCTTGACGCCTCTGCCAGTGCGTCTTGCCGAAATCCGCTGGGCCGTGGACCATGGCGCGCGCGAAATCGACATCGTGATCTTCCGCGAGCAGGTGTTGAAGCAGGAGTGGCAGGCGCTCTACGACGAAATCGCCGCCATGCGCGAAGCCTGCGGCGAGGCGCATCTCAAGACCATCCTTGCCACCGGCGACCTCAAGACCCTGCGCAATGTCTACAAGGCCTCGATGGTGGCCATGCAGGCCGGTGCCGACTTCATCAAGACATCGACGGGCAAGGAAGACGTGAATGCCACGCTGCCCGTCAGCCTCACCATGGTCAGGGCACTGCGCGATTACGGGGAACAGACGGGTCACAAGATCGGCTTCAAGCCCGCGGGTGGCCTGCGCACCGCGAAGGATGCGATGAACTGGCTGATCCTCATGAAGGAAGAATTGGGCCGCCGCTGGCTGGAACCTGACCTGTTCCGCATCGGCGCCTCATCACTGCTGGCCGACATTGAACGCCAGCTCGAACATCACGTGACGGGGCGCTATGCCGCGCTGTCCCATCACGCCCTAGCCTGAGGACACCCCATGCCCAGCATTCCAGACATTCTCGACAGCATGGAATACGGCCCTTCGCCGGAACAGACCGGGGAGGTGCGTGAATGGCTCTCCCGCCATGGCGATGGCTTCGGCCACTTCATTGCTGGTGCGTTCACCCCAGCCAATTCGAAGACCCTGATCGACGTGGACAACCCCGCCACAGGCGAGCGCCTTGCGCGCGTGCCACAGGGAACAGCGGCTGATGTCGATGCAGCGGTCAAGGCCGCCCGCAAGGCCTTCCCGGCCTGGTCGCGCCTGCCGGGGCACGCACGTGCCCGTCATCTCTACGCACTGGCCCGCCACATCCAGAAGCGCGAGCGTTTCTTCGCCGTTCTTGAAACCATGGACAACGGCAAGACGATCCGCGAGAGCCGCGACATCGATGTGCCGCTGGTGGCGCGCCACTTCTATCATCATGCTGGCTGGGCCCAACTGATCGACAGTGAGTTTCCGGGCCATGTGCCCCTTGGCGTGTGCGGCCAGATCATCCCGTGGAATTTTCCGCTGCTCATGCTGGCATGGAAAATTGCACCGGCCCTGGCGGCAGGCAATACGGTTGTCCTGAAACCTGCGGAGTTCACCCCGCTCACGGCCCTGGCCCTGGCCGAGGCCTGCGTGGAAGCGGGGCTGCCGAAGGGTGTGGTCAACATCGTGACAGGCGATGGCGATACGGGGGCTGCCCTTGTGGCCCATCCGGATGTGGACAAGATCGCCTTCACCGGCTCCACCGAAGTGGGCCGCCTCATCCGCCAGGCCACGGCAGGGTCGGGCAAGAAGCTCTCGCTCGAACTCGGCGGCAAGTCGCCCTTCATCGTCTACGAAGATGCCGATCTTGATGCGGCGGTCGAAGGCGTTGTCGATGCGGTGTGGTTCAACCAGGGGCAGGTGTGTTGCGCGGGCACGCGGCTGCTGGTGCAGGAAGCCGTGGCGCCCCGTTTTCTCGCCAAGCTGCGAAAGCGCATGGACACATTGCGGATCGGTGATCCGCTCGACAAGTCCATGGACATTGGCCCGCTGGTGGCCCCGGTGCAGCTTCAGCGCGTTACCTCTCTGGTGAAGAAAGGCGAAGACGAGGGTGGCACGCTCGTGCAGTCCGCCTGTCCGCTGCCGTCCAAGGGCAACTATTATCCGCCGTCGCTGTTCATCGATGCCGAACCTGCCTCCACCGTCATGCAGGAAGAAATCTTTGGTCCTGTCGTTGCGGCCATGAGCTTCCGCACGCCTGACGAAGCCGTGACGATTGCAAATCACACGCGCTATGGATTGGCGGCGTCCATCTGGTCCGAGAACATCAACGTGGCGCTTGATGCAGCATCGCGCGTGAAGGCGGGCGTGGTCTGGGTCAACGCGACCAATCTCTTCGATGCGGCGGCCGGTTTTGGCGGATACAAGGAATCGGGTTTCGGCCGCGAAGGCGGACGTGAAGGCCTGCATGAATATCTCGTCCCCGGATGGCTGAAGGCATTGCCCAGGCCTGCCGATGCAGCAGCCGTACATCTGTCCGGTGCCACCACCGTGCAACCGCCGCTCGAAGAGGGACGGATCGACCGCACCGCCAAGCTCTATATCGGCGGCAAGCAGGCGCGGGCCGACGGCGGCTACTCCTTTGCCGTGACCGACCGGAAGGGCCGCGTGATCGGCGATGCCGCACTGGGCAACCGCAAGGACATTCGCAACGCCGTGGAAGCCGCGGTGAAGGCCTCCGCATGGTCGTCGGCCTCCGCCCACAACCGGGCGCAGGTTCTGTATTACATCGCCGAAAACCTCGCCGCCCGCGAAGGCGAATTTGCCGCGCGCCTGGCCGAAGCGGGTGCTTCCTCCCGCGATGCACGCCGCGAGGTGCAGGCCGCGCTGGAGCGGATCTTCTTCTATGCCGCCCATGCCGACAAGTTCGACGGCCGCATCCACTCCACCAATGCCAAGCGCCAGACGACGCTCGCCTTCAACGAACCCTTCGGCGTGATGGGGCTGGTGTGCCCGGCGAAGCATCCGTTGCTCGCCTTCGTCTCGCTTCTCATGCCCGCACTCGCCATGGGCAACCGCGCCGTCATCATTCCGGCTGAAGCGATGCCGCTGGTGGCGACGGATTTCTATCAGGTCCTCGATACCTCGGACGTTCCCGCGGGCACCGTCAACATCGTGACAGGCGTCCGTGATGAATTGGCAAGGACGCTCGCCGATCACGACGAAGTGGCGGCCCTTTGGTACCACGGACCCAGGGCGGGCGTGACCATGGTGGAGAAAGCCTCCGCGGGGAACCTCAAGCCCACCTGGACCATCGCCGATGGTGCCATCGACTGGTTCGATCCGCAGCAGGCGCAGGGACACGAATACCTTCGCCGCGCCAGCCAGGTGAAGAACATCTGGATTCCCTATGGAGAATGACCGCCGCGCCACACTGAAACGCGCAATCGACCAGGGCCGGGGCGTGACCAAGGCCGATTGCGTGCTGAAGGGCGGGCATTTCTTCGACCTCGTCACGGGGAACATCGTTGCGTCCGACATCGCGCTCTGCGGCGACACCATCGTCGGCACCTGTGGCACCTACAGCGGCGCGCGCGAAATCGACATCGCCGGCAAGACGGTGGTGCCGGGCTTCATCGATACGCATCTTCACGTGGAGTCTTCACTCGTCACGCCACAGGAGTTCGACCGCTGCGTGCTCCGCCACGG
>CALMLK010000258.1 GCA_937868035.1 uncultured Alphaproteobacteria bacterium | reverse complement strand
GGGCATGGTTCAGGGCAACGACTCGATCAAGAACGCCACGTCGATCCTCGACTACGTGTTCCGCGAACTGGCCGTGTCCTACCTGGGCCGCAACGACCTCGCCCATGTGGAGCCTTCGGAATTCGGTTTCGACTCGCTTGGCAAGGGCGAGAACAGCGGCACGGACGTGCGTAGCCCCACCTCGGTTCCAGCGCAGCGCTTCCTGTCCACCGGTTTCGTGCGCAAGACCAACCTCTCCAACGTGGTGGTGATGCCACAGGGCATGCAGGTTGCAGCCCCGACATCGCCTGCCCATGCGCTGCAGATGCGCGCGGGCGAGTCCGTAGGGGCGCTGGCTCTGGCCGCCGAAATCGTGGAAGCGAAGGTGACTCTGTCCGAACCGGTGCAAGTCGCCCTCATGGACCGCCGCACCGAAGCTCGCCTCAAGGGTTACGAAGGCGACTGCTGTTCGGAATGCGGCAACTACACCATGGTCCGCAACGGCACTTGCATGAAGTGCGATACCTGCGGATCGACGAGCGGCTGCTCGTGATCAACCGTCACACGTGACGCGAAGGGCCGGCGCGGCAAGCTCCGGCCCTTTTTTTGTTGAGTGAGCAGCTCACACAGGCAGCACATAACCTCTTCGAAGCACGCTGCCGTTGCTGATCCCGCGATTGCTCTGACAAAAAATTTGTGGATAAGCCTTTGAGCGCAACGGATGGACAAGAAATGCGGAGACATTTTTCGCGAAACTCCGGACATTGATCCGTCTACGGAGCATCCCTGCAAAACAACGGTTTCTCGGCCTGCACTGCCTGCAATTCATTTCCTCCGTACACGGAGAAAACATTGAAGCAGCTGAATTTTTACTAGTTGTTAGGCACTTCCGTGAGACACACAAGATGTGGTCGGCATATTGCCGAATCACACAAACGGGTTCAGTAAGTGTTCAGTGACAAGCGCGTGAAAGGCATGAATGCCATGCAACAGCTTGGATCACTTACTGTAGAGCCTGCGTTGTGGGGCATTAACAACCAAATCTCTAGGAGATGACTATGGCTGCGAAGAAAGCAAAGAAGGCCGCTAAGAAGGCCGTGAAGAAGGCGCCCAAGAAGGCGAAGAAGGCCAAGAAGGCCGCCAAGAAGTAATTCTTCTTCGACAAGAGCTTTCTCTTCAATCGGCTCCGGTCGGCATTGCCACCGGAGCCGATTTGTTTTTGATGGTGGTCTATCGTGATGATCACTTTCACTGCGATGGCCGCGTGAAGCGACTGATGCCCTTCACAGGGTCGTCAGACCGGCAGTTTTCGAAGGCGTTGTTCGCCTGGTCTCCAAACAAAAAGGCCACCCGAAGGTGGCCTTTCAAGGTCCGGGGTGACGTGCCCCTTATTGATAAACGTAAATCTTGGCTCCGATCTTGACCCGTTCGTAGAGGTCGATCACGTCGGCGTTCATCATGCGGATGCAGCCAGAGGAGACGGCGCCGCCGATCGAAGCTTCGTTGTTGGTGCCGTGCACGCGGTACATGGAGCCGCCGATATACATGGCGCGGGCGCCGAGCGGATTCCCGGGGCCGCCTTCCATGAAGTCGGGAATGTAGTGGCCCTTGGCTGCTTCACGCTCGATCATCACCTGGGGCGGCGTCCACGATGGCCACTCCTGCTTGCGCACGATGGTGGAATTGCCGCTCCACTGCATGCCTTCCTTGCCCACGCCGACGGAATAGCGGATCGCTTCGCCATCGCCGAGGACGTAGTAGAGGGCGCGTTCGGGCGTTTTCACCACGAGAGACCCGGCCGGATACCTGCTCTCGGTCCAGTTCACGGTTTCATGGGTGGTCTTGTTGGAAAGGCCGGCATTGGCGGCGAAGGACGCCGTCTGCAGACTGGGATTGCGGGTGACGCGCACGTTGCGCTTGCCGAACAGGCAATCCATGAAGCCGGTGCAATCGCGCTTGCCGGTCACGCGGCGGTCCATCGCCGGTTCAATGCGCAATGTCTTGCGCTTGGCCTTGTTCTTGAGACCGCCCTGCTTCTCGGCGGCCACAGGCTTCTTGCGCGCGAAAATGCTGGGCTGCTTGGCCTTGGCCTTCTTCAGCTGCGCTGCTTCGGCATCGGCTTCCTTGAGCGCCTTTTCAGCGGCCAGCTTGGCGGCCAATGCCTTCTTCTTCTTGAGAAGAATGGCCTGCTCCTGGCTGGTTGCCGTGGCAGAAAGGGCCGGTGCCGCCACCGGCAGGGAAACGGCAAGGCTCAGGGCCGCCGCGAACAGAATCCGCTTCATTCAAGACCTCTTTGTGAAAGCCCCCGCTTCCTATCCCAACACGGCAGATTCAGACAAGCGGGTTAACGCACCGTTACCTCACGCTTCCGGCAAATTCAGGCGGATGTGGAGTTCGCGCAACTGTTTGGGCGTGGCATCCGAAGGCGCTCCCATCAGCAGGTCCTGGGCCTGCTGGTTCATCGGGAACAACGTGATCTCGCGGAGGTTGGTGGCCCCCACCAGCAACATCACGATTCGGTCCACGCCGAAGGCCATGCCGCCATGGGGGGGCGCGCCATACTGGAAGGCGCGGTACATGCCGCCGAACTTCTCCTCCACCACGGCCTTGCCAATGCCGGCGAAAAAGGCGGGCTCTCCGGCAAGCCGCTCTTTGA
>CALMLK010000257.1 GCA_937868035.1 uncultured Alphaproteobacteria bacterium | reverse complement strand
CAATCCCCACATGCGGCCTGACGAAACCAACGAGCGGCGTGATCTCGCCGGGATGGTTCATCCCCACTTCAAACACACCAAACGCCGCTTCGCGCGAGAAGCGCGCCAGCGTCAGCGGCACGCCCCAGTGATTGTTGAAGGAAGCGGCCGAGGCATGCGTGAGCCCTGATGCGCCAAGTGCCGCACGCAGCATCTCCTTCGTGCTGGTCTTGCCGACGCTTCCCGTCACCGCCACCACTTGGGCAGCGCTTCTGGCTCGCGCGGCGCGGCCCATGTTTTCGAGCGCCGCGAGCGGATCGCCCTCGACCACCAGCAGGGGCCCCTCCGCCTCCATCTCGGGCGATGGGCGCGAGACGATGGCAACCCCTGCTCCCGCCTGCAGCGCCTTCACCACGAAATCGTGGCCATCCATTTTCTCGCCTTTGATGGCAACGAAGACGTCGCCATCTCCCAGGCTCCGCGAGTCGATTGAAACTTCGCGCATCACGCGCGTGATCGGCCGTGTCAGCCGGCCACCCGTGGCGGCCACCAACTCGTCCTCAGTCCACAGCGGGCTCATCTCTGACTCAGCCATGATAGTCCTCATTCCGGACGGCGGCGCGCACGGCGGCGTGATCGCTGAACGGCCGCACCTCCTTGCCGACGATCTGCCCCTCTTCGTGTCCCTTGCCCGCCACCAGCACGATGTCACCGGCACCGGCCATCGCTACCGCCTTGCGGATGGCCACGGCACGGTCGCCGATCTCGGTTGCACCCACCGCACCCGCCAACACTTCGCGGCGGATCACGGCGGCATCCTCCGTGCGCGGATTATCGTCCGTCACGATTGCCACGTCGGCAAGGCGCACCGCGGCCGCACCCATGAGCGGACGCTTGCCCTTGTCGCGGTCGCCGCCGCAGCCAAACACCGTGATGAGCTTCCCCTTTACATAGGGCCGCAACGCCTGCAGTGCATTCTCCAGTGCATCAGGCGTGTGCGCATAGTCGACGAAGACCGATGCACCCGCAGGCGTCGTGCTCACCAGGTCGAGCCGGCCCGTGGCGCCTTTGAGAAGGCTGAGCGAGCGCAGCGCAATCTCTTCCTCGCCACCAGCCGCAATCACGAGGCCCGCGGCAACCAGCGCATTCGACGCCTGGAAGTCACCGACCAGCGGCAGCGTGACGGTATGCATGCCCGCAGGCGTCTCCAGCAGCAGATGCTGTTCAAGCCCTTCGCGCGTCACCGAGGCGAGCCGGATGTTGTGGCCCTTGTGCCCCACCGTGAAGGTGGCGAGGCCATGCGCTTCAGCCCGCATCCGCACTTCCTCGCCATGGGGCGAATCCATGTTGATCACGGCCGGCGCACCTGCAGGCGTCAATTCCGTGAACAGCCGCATCTTCGCTTCGAAATATTCGTCGAAGGTGGCGTGATAGTCGAGATGGTCGCGCGTGATGTTGGTGAAGGCCGCGGCGGTGAGGCGCAAGCCATCGAGCCGGTATTGCGCAAGCCCATGGCTGGAAGCCTCGATGGCGAGATGGCTGACGTGGTCTTCGCTGAGTCTGGCGGCAAGCGCCTGCAACTGCACCGGATCTGGTGTCGTGTGCTGCAGGTATTCCGCCCCTTGCGGTCCGACAACACCGATGGTGCCGAGGCTCGCGGCACGAAAGCCCATCGCCTCCCAGATCTGCCGCACGAACACGGTGACGGATGTCTTGCCGTTCGTCCCCGTGACAGCAACGACCGTATCGGGCTGGCGGTCATAGAAGCGCGCCGCCATGCGCGCCAGAAGCCAGCGCGGGTTGTCGCTGGTGATGACAACACCAGGACCGGTGTAACGGCCCGGCGCACAAATGACGGCGGCGGCGCCATTCGCCAATGCCTGCGGAATGAAGGCCGTGCCATCGGCCTTCGTTCCCGGCAACGCGGCGAAGACCGTGCCTGGCGTCACGGCGCGGCTGTCGGAGGTCAGTCCCGTCACGGCAACTGAGGCCGCCGCGGCAGGCAGCGCGGCATCATGGGCGACGAGTCTGGAAAGGCTGCGCGGCATTTCAGTTCTTCTTCTGCTTTTCCAGCTTGGCGAGTTTTTCGAGATCGGCTTCCGTGAAGGTGGGCTCGATGCCGAGCATGGGGGCGATGCGCTCGATGATTGTTCCCGCCGTCGGCACGGCGTTCCAGCCGGCGGTGGCGAAGCCATAGGTTTCCGGCAGCGCCTGCGGCTCGTCCAGCATCACGAACACGGCATATTTCGGCTTGTCCATCGGGAAGGCCCCGATGAAGGAGGACAGGCGGCGATCCTTGGAATAGCGGCCATGCACAACCTTTTCAGCCGTGCCCGTCTTGCCGCCCACGCGATAGCCGATGACATTGGCCTTGCTCGCCGAACCCTCGTCGGCGTTCAGGCGGAACAGCGCCCGCATATTCGCGGAGGTGGATGGCTTGATGATCTGCTGCGCCAAGACTTCAGCCTCTTCCTTTGAGCGCTTGATGAAGGTGGGCGGAATGAGCTTCCCGTCATTGAGGATGCCCGCCACCACCGACAAGCCTTGCAAGGGCTGCACGGCAAAACCATGGCCGAAGGCAGCGGTGGCCGACACAATCCGGCTCCACCGTTTCGGCAGCAGCGGATGGGCCGTTTCCGGCACTTCCGTCTCCAGTTTGTCGAACAGCCCGACCTTGCGCAGGAAAGCCTGGTGACGCTCAAGCCCCACATCCAGCGCCATCTTCGCGGTGCCGATGTTGGATGAATTGGTGAACACTTCCGGCACGCTCAGAATGCGGCGCTGCGCGTGGAAGTCGTTGATGCGCGCACTGCCGATCGCCAGCGGGAAGCGCGCATCGAATTTCGAGCTCATGGTGATCGTGCCGTAGTCAAAGGCCATGGCGAAAGTCACGGCCTTGATGACGGAACCGAGTTCATAGACACCGCTCAGCATGCGGTTCTGCTGGTCCTTGGTGAAGACCTTGGGCTCGGCATTTGGATTGTAATCCGGCAGGGACACCAGAGCCACGATCTCGCCCGTCTCGATGTCGAGGATGATGCCGCCGCCGGCAATCGCCTTGAACTTGACGATGGCCTTGCCGATTTCGTCCGTCATCACGTGCTGCACGCGCAGGTCCAACGAAAGCTCGGCCGGCGCTGCAATCTGCTTCTGCGGATCGGCAAGCGACGCGGTGTAGATCGCGCCTGCATTGTCGAGATATTTCTCGATTCCGGCGATGCCCTTGGTATCCATGTCGACATAGCCCACCGTGTGGGCCGCAAGCCGTCCCTGCGGATAGACGCGCTTGCGCTCGTTGATATAGGCAACGCCGGGAATGCCGAGATTGTACACGGCATCGCGCTCTTCCGGGCTTACCTGGCGCTTGATCCAGGCAAAGGCGCTCTTCGGCTTCAGCAACTTGCGCCGCAAGTCGGCGGCATCAACGTCGGGCAAGGCGGCACTCAGCAACTCCACCGCTTCGTCCACGTCGGGCACCTTGCGCGGATCGGCATAGAGCGAGGCAACCGCAATGTCGGTCGCCAGCACATTGCCGTAGCGGTCCACGATGTCGGGCCGCGGGATCCGGTCCTGGTGTTTCGCAAGTTCGGTGTTCACGTCTTCCGCGGGCTTCAGCACATTGATGCGGACGAGTTGCCCGCCGATCGCCGTGAAGGCCAGCGCGAAGCCGAGGCCCAGCAGGCGGATGCGGTTCTGCCCCGCCAGACGCGGTGTACCTGCAAGGGGCGTAATGGTCTTGTGTCGCAACATCATTGCATCTTCTTCAGGATGTCACCAATGGGATCCTTGCCGTCTTCCTCCAGTTTCACCGGCACACTTTCCGGCACCTTCGTCAGGAGGTCGTCAAGGCTCACGAATTGCTGCGCCCGCGTGGGCTCGAGGTTTAGGCTTTGCTGGGCGAGCTTCTGGATGCGCTCGGGCCGCGTCAGGCTGCTCCATTCCGCCTTGAGCAGCTTGATCGCTTCGCGCGCTTCATCAATCTTGCGCTTGCTGGCGGCGATGCGCCGCTCTTCGCCGCGCGTGGCATGTTCCAGCCCATAGAGCGCATAGCCCGACACCAGCACGGTCATCACGAGGAACGCATTGATGATCTTGAGCATCAGTGTCTCACCGGTTTCAGTTGGGGATTGCCGATCAGCACCGCATCGGCTGCCATCGGAGGAGCATCAGTGCGCACACCGGCGCGCAGCTTGGCGGAACGGGCGCGCGGATTGCGCGCGCATTCGGCAGCGGACGCATCGACATGACCCTTGAACGGCAGCGTGAACGACGGCTCCGGTTTCTGCTCCAAGCCAGGTGCATGGCGCGAGGCCGAGGGAACATGGCCACTCCGCAGGGCGAAGAAGCGCTTCACCAGCCGGTCTTCCAGCGAATGGAATGTCACCACCACCAGCCGCCCGCCGGGCTTGAGAATGCGTTCGGCGGCAAACAACGCCGCCGCCAGTTCATCAAGTTCGCCATTCACGTGAATGCGCAGCGCCTGGAAGGTGCGCGTGGCGGGATGCGTGCGGTCCTTGGCGCGCTGTGGCCCCGTGGCGCGTTCCACGGCGCGCACCAGGTCGAAGGTCGTGCGCAACGGTTCCGTCTCGCGCGCCTTCACGATGGCGCGGGCGATGCTGCGCGACTTGTGTTCCTCGCCTAGCACAAAGATGATATCGGCCAGCGCCTCGGCTGGCAGCGTGTTGACCACATCCGCCGCAGAGAACCCCTCTCCCGACATGCGCATGTCGAGCGGGCCATCGCGCAGGAACGAGAATCCCCGTTCCGCCTGATCGAGCTGCATGGAGGAGACGCCGATGTCGAGGACAACGCCATCGACCTTCCCTGCGGCGAAGTCTTCCATCGTGGCGAAGGTGCCGTGGACCAGCTTGAGCCGCCCGCCGGAACCCGCAACGAGCCCCTGCCCGTCACGGATGGCAGCGGGATCGCGGTCAATGGCGATCACCTGGCAATCGGCGTGGCCAAGAATGGCACGCGTATATCCGCCCGCCCCGAATGTTCCGTCGATGAAGACCTCGCCCGCCGCCGGCGCAAGCGCCTGCAACACCTCATCCAGCAACACGGGAATGTGCTGCGCGGGATGGGCCTCAGATGCCGGACCGGGGGAGTGGGGAGACGTTGACACGGGCAAAAGCAACAGGGTGAACAAGATGTTAACGGAACCCCGACAATGCTCCGGCGAATCTTAACAAACAGTTTCAGGGGCGATTCATTTCCACCCACAAATGGGGCGAAAAACGGCCGCCCAAAGGCTGTTCTACAGGAAAAGGTGCCAGCCGGCCTGTAAGCCGGGTTCTGTCCACGCCCCCGCCCGCGAAGGCAGGAACGCTGGATGACCATTCATCTGGAACATCCGTCGCCGGATGCTTCTCGCAACCAACCCGGACAGCAGGCCGGAAAAAGCCCTGGCGGACAAGCCGCCGTGCCGTCCCTATTCGGTCTTGCTCCCGGTGGGGTTTGCCCTGCCGCTCCTGTTGCCAGGCGCGCGGTGCGCTCTTGCCGCACCGTTTCACCCTTGCCGGAGCATGCTCCGGCGGTTTGTTTTCTGTGGCACTGTCCCTGGGGTCGCCCCCGCCGGACGTTATCCGGCACCGTTCTTCCGTGGAGCCCGGACTTTCCTCTCCCGCGGCCTTTCGGCTGATGCGGCAGCGGTCATCCGGCCGACTGGCGCGCCTGCGTTAGGCGTGGCCGCTGCTCCCGTCAACAACGTCCGCGTCCGCACTTGAATTGCGCCGCCGCGGGACCATCTATCGCGCGCCGGCAACACCCGGCCCGGGGGCACCATGAGCAAGACCATCGACCACGCAAAGCAACTGCAACGCCTGCAACGGCTGGCCCGCCTCATGGACACGGCCTGGGGCATTCCCTTCACGCGCCTGCGTTTCGGCATGGATTCGGTGCTGGGGCTTGTTCCGGGCGCGGGCGATGCCATCGGCTTCGGCATTTCCGCCTACGCCATCATCCTCGCGCACCGCACTGGAGCACCACCTGCGCTGCTGGTGAAGATGCTCGCCAATGCCGCCATCGATGCCGGCGTCGGCAGCATCCCCGTGGCCGGTGACGTGTTCGATCTCTTCTTCAAGGCGAACACGAGGAACCTGAAGCTACTCTCTGAATTCCTTGAGAAATCGGAGAAGGCTCAGCGTTCGTAGACGATCCGGCCGTTCATCACGGTCGCCTGCACCTTGACGAGTTCGATATCCTCCGGCGCGATTGCTTCGATATCTGCATCAAGCACCACGGCATCACCCATTGCGCCGCGCTTCAGCACACCCTTGCGGCCCTCGGCGAACTCCGCATAGGCGCCCATCACGGTGTAGCTGTGCAGGCTGTCGTGCAGGGATTGCCGTTGCGGCTTCATGTTGTCACCCCATTCCCGGCGGGTGACGGCGGCATGAATGGCGCGCATGGGGTTGATGTCCGAGACAGGCCAATCCGTTCCGAAGACAAGCGGCACCTTCGCCTTGCGGATCGTCTGCCAGGCAAAGGCGTACGGCCACTTGTCCTTGCCGATCTTGCTGATCGTCGGTTCCAGCGGAAGCCCGGAGGTTCCCGGTGCGTGACACGTCTGCATGGACGCGAGCACGCCAAGCGACCTGAAGCGGCGGAGATCATCGGGATGGTGGATTTCGATGTGCTCGATGCGGTGGCGGCTGTCGCGCTTGCCGTTGGCCTTGCGCGCGGCTTCATAGCCATTGAGCGTCATGCGCACCGCGCCATCGCCGATGGCATGAACCGCGATTTGCAGGCCGAGCCTGTCGGCGGCAATCGCCACCGCGTTGAAGCGCTCCTGCGAGAACAGCGGATCACCCCGCCAGCCCGGCGCATCGGGATAGTCATCAAGCACCACCGCCGTACCCGAATCCAGAACACCATCCATGAACATCTTCACCGCTCCGCCCCGCAGCATGTCGGACTGGTAGGCGGAAGAGAGCATGCGCGCCCGGTCCAGGGCCGCCAGTGCCATGAAAGGTTTGAAATGGAACGGCACCCGCGCCCGCGCCGTCAGTTCTCCCCGCTGTTCCAGCGCATGCAGCAACTGCATTGTGTAGATGTTGCCGTCCATGTTGTGGAACGAGGTGATGCCATGCTCGGCGAGATGGGCGAGGCCGCGCTTCACCACGGCAAGATCCGCCGCGAACGCTTCTTCACCCGGATGCGGGTCGATTTCCAATCCCTCCAGCCCCGCTCGCGCCCGGGTATAGTCGGTCGCTGCGGCAACAGCGGGTGCAATGGCCAGAGATTCACGCAGTTCGCCCGTCGCAAGCCCATCCGGCCCCATGACGATCTCATGGCCCGGCGGCAATGCGCGGCCCTGCAGGATTCCTGAAAGTTCCAACGCCTTGGTATTGGCCCAGGCCGTGTGATGGTCGGGTGCATAGAGCACCAGCGGCCTGTCGGGCAGGCAGTGGTCGAGGTCGTGACGGGTCGCGGCGCGGCCATTGCCGAAGGCCACATAGGAGAGGCCATTCCCCACGATCAGCGCGCCGCCGGGATGGCCAGCAGCGTAGGCCTGAATGGCGGAGCGCAGGGCATCAAGACCGTTCAGGCCCGTCACATTCAGCATGGACAGTTCAAGCGAGCCCGACACGATGTGCATGTGCCCCTCAATCAGCCCCGGCAGCACTGTCTTTCCGCCTGCATCGATGATCCGCGTCTTGCGGCCCCGTTCGACCATGACGTCCCGGCTGCGCCCGACCTTGAGGATGCGCCCTCCGGCAATGGCAACTGATC
>CALMLK010000256.1 GCA_937868035.1 uncultured Alphaproteobacteria bacterium | reverse complement strand
ATCCCGTCGCCAGCACCGCAGGCGGCAGGATGAGGCCGATGAGGCTCACTGCATTGAGGAACCCGCGCCACGCGGCCCGGCGCACCTGCAACAAGGCAATCGCCCAGGCCAGTGCGAGACTGAGCGCAGCACTGAGCGTCGCCACCAGAACACTGGTGCCAAAGGCCTGCACCAGCGTGGCCCGCAGGTGGAAGGCCATGACGCCCGACTCCGCCAGCGCGGCGAGCGGTGGCAGCACCAGCAGCACGGCCAGCACGACGCTTGCCACACTCACCACGCCCATCCGCGCGCGGGGCGGTGCAACGGTGCGGAGCCGCGCCTCGGCGGGAACAGGTGACGCAAGTTGCCCTGCCAGCAGCACAAGCACCAGGCACAGCACGACCTGCACGAGCGCAAGCGTCACGGCCCGTGACACATCGAAATCCATGCGCAGCGATTGATAGATGGCGACTTCCAGTGTTGTGGCCGCGGGACCGCCGAAGGTCAGCACCACGACGAAACTCGCCGCGCAGAGCAGAAAGATCAGCGCCGCAAGGCGGGGCAGCAGCGGCCGCAGCGCCGGCCACTCCACATGACGCCAGCGCGCGGACGCGGTGAATCCCAACTGGTCCGCCAGCCGCAGGTTCTCCGGCGTCACGCCCTCCAGCGCCTCAAGGCAAAAACGCAGGGCCAGCGGCAGGTTGAAGAACACATGCGCCAGCAGGATGCCGCCGAGTCCATAAAGGTTGAACCAGCCGCCCAGCCAGCCGGAGGTGCCGTAGAGTTCCACCAGCGCCAGCACCACGACGATGGACGGCAGCGCCTGCGGCACGGCAAGGAGTGCGAGGATCAGGCTCCGCCCCGGAAAATTCCGGAAAGCCAGCGCGCGCGCCGCCGGCAGTGCCAACAGCAGCGAGAGCAGCGTTGACAGACCCGCCTGCAGCAAGGTGAATCCGAGTATGCGCCAGACATAGGAGTCGAGTGCGAACTGCCCGCCCTGCATCACCGCAAAGGAAAGCAGCGGCACAAAGCCCGCTCCTGCCGCGGCGATCACCGCGGCAGGAGCGAACCATGCAAGGCGGGGCGATGGCGTCATGCTATCCGCTGATCGCGTTCAGCCACTCGTCGATCCACGTGCGGCGGTTGGCGTTCACCTCGGCGGGTGTGAATTGCAGCGTCTTCTCCGGCGCGATGATCTTGCCGAAGGCCGCGGGGAGCGGCTTGTCGGTGGCGCCTGCGGGCAGCATCCAGTTGGTGGCGGGAATTTCGTTCTGGAAGGCAGGCGTCAGCATGAAGGCGAGGAACCTCTGCGCCAGCGGCAGTTCCGGCGAGGATGCAATGGCCCCCGCCACCTCCACCTGCAGGTAGTGGCCCTCCTTGAAGGCCGCCGCCTTGTAGCGTTCCGTCTTCTCCACTTCGATATGATAGGCAGGCGACGTCACGTAGGAGAACACCATCGGTGCCTCGCCTTTGGTGAAAAGCCCATAGGCCTCCGACCAGCCGGGCGTTGTGGTGAGGATGCGGGGCTTGAGCTTCTTCCAAGCCTCCGCCGCCTTGTCACCGTAGACCGACTTCATCCATAACAGAAAGCCAAGGCCGGGCGTGGACGACCGCGGGTCTTCCAGCACGATCTTTTGGGCCGGGTCGCCGTTGACGAGTTCGTCAAGCGAGGCGGGCGGCACTTTCATCTTTTCGCTGTCGTAGACGATGGCGAAGTGCCCGTAATCGAACGGCAGAAATTCGGCATCCGTCCAGCCGCCGGGAACATTGGTCTGCACATTGGCAACGCCGTGGGGAGCGAACAACCCCAGGCCGCGCGCCTCGTCGGTGAGGTTGGTATCGAGGCCCAGCACCACATCGGCCTTGGTGTCCTTGCCCTCCAGCTTCAGGCGGTTGAGCATGGCCACGCCATCGGCCAGCGCCACCCATTCCACCGTGCAGTCGCAGGTCTTTTCGAAGTTGGCCTTGATGGCCGTGCCCGGTCCCCATTCGGAGACGAAGCTCTCGTAGGTGTAGATGGTGAGCGTGTCCTTCGCCCATGCAGGTGCTGCAAGGAGAAGTGACGCGGCGAGTGAAAGGATGATCTTCTTCATTTGTCCTCCATTCGCCAGAGATCGAGACTTGGAGGAGGGGGCATGGTGCCAACCCGCTCGCAATCCCTACGCTGGCATGATCCAGATCAGGTTCAGCGGGTTGGCGGCGGGCCGCCTCTCAGCCTGGCCTTGCGGACCAAGCACCCCGTTGAGAGCGGGACGAGGTTTAGGGCACAGCCCTCGCGCTGGCAAGCCGGACCTGATAGAGGCACGCCTGCAAGGAACGCATGAAGACATGAGCAAGTTTACAATTCTCCTGGGCGGCGATGTGACGCCAACCGACCGCCTGCGCAAGCAGGTGGCGGGCAGCCGCGTGATTGCCGCCGACAGTGGCATCGCCCACGCCCCGGCACTCGGCCTTTCGCCGGAACTCTGGGTTGGCGATTTCGACTCCGCCGGCAGCGATCTCGAACGCATGTTCGAACTCTTCCCGCGTCTCGCCGAGCGCCGCGACC
>CALMLK010000255.1 GCA_937868035.1 uncultured Alphaproteobacteria bacterium | reverse complement strand
TCTTCCCGCTCTACAATGCCATCGAAAGCCTGGACAAGAACCAGATCGAGGCGGCCCGCGATCTCGGCGCGCCCTTCTGGAAGATCCATCGCGACGTGGTGATTCCCTACGCCAAGCCCGGCATCGCGTCGGGCTGCACCATGGTGTTCATGCTTGCGGCAGGCTCGCTTGCGGCACCGCTGTTCCTCGGGGGCCCACGCACGCAATGGTTCACCCTCAAGGTCTATGACTTCTTCTTCCAGACCTTCAACTGGCCGCGTGGCTCAGCCTACGCCTTCATCCTGCTGGCGGCCTGTATCACGCTGGTGATGATCATGCTGCGCCTCTTCAAGGTGAAGCTCGGGGAGGCGATCCGATGACATCCTCCACGCTGCGCAAGGCCATGATGGCCTTC
The DNA here is from genome assembly GCA_937868035.1 of uncultured Alphaproteobacteria bacterium. GTDB lineage: Bacteria > Pseudomonadota > Alphaproteobacteria > Rhizobiales > Aestuariivirgaceae > Aestuariivirga. The sequence goes on along the minus strand of CALMLK010000255.1, from coordinate 5,103 downwards.
TACACCGCGCTGTTCTTTCTCTACCTGTTCGGGCCGCCCATCTTCATGTCGGTCACGGCCTTCAACACTTCGTCCTATCCGCAAGCCATCCCCTTCGAGGGCTTCACCACCGAATGGTTCGGCAAGCTGGTGCAGGACCGCCAGATGATGGAGGGACTGCTGAACTCCATCATCATCGGCGTCGGTGTCACGGCGCTTTCGGTACCGGTCGGGCTCGCCGCGGCAATCCTGATGAACCAGATCTACCATCGCGCCCGCGGACTGTTCTATCTCATCACCATTTCGCCCATGCTCACGCCCGGCGTCATCATCGGCATTTCCACCGTGATCTTCTGGAAAGACATGATGGGGCTCACGGCGGTGACGAAGGCGCTGTTCTACAAGGGCATCATCCTCACGATCTTTGGACAGGCGAGCTTCGTCTCGGCCTATTGCCTGCTCATCATCATGGCGCGTCTGGCGCGTTTCGACCGGTCGCAGGAAGAAGCCGCACTCGATCTCGGCGCCTCCTATCCGCAGGTGTTCTGGCATGTGCTGCTGCCGTTCCTGAAGCCGGCACTCGTTTCGGCGGGCGTCATCGCCTTCCTGTCGTCGTTCGAGAACTTCAACACCACAACCTTCTCCATCCTCGCCGACAAGACACTGGTGACGGTGCTGGCAGGGCAGGTGCGGCAGGGCACGACGCCAGCCCTTTCGGCGCTGGCGGTGATCATCATCTCGCTCTCGCTTGTGGGGGCCATCATCTATGAGTTCATGAAGCGCCGCGAAGAAGCAGCAGCCGAACAGATGAAGGAAAACGCCCGGCTCGCCGAACGTGGCGAACTCGCGGTCGCCTGAGCGGGCACTTGCCGCGACAGGGCTGTGTGTTTGACGTCTCTGATGGTTATGTCACGTACGCCTCACGGCGGCGCTGAACAAATCCCTGAGAGGCAAATCTGCCCGCCACTGCAGTTGCCGTCCATCACGCAGGCTTGGGGGCCAGGAGCCGGCTTTCGGCTCTGCTTCGTGTTGGACCAGCCGGTGCTCAGCTGCACCTTCTTCTGCAGGAAATCATAGCTCAGCATTGGCGTCACATGGGTGAAGTTGTAGCCGGCGCCCACATCCACGCCGAACTTCTGTTCGGCCCAGGGATAGAAGGTCACGCCCGCACCGAGCACTGGATTGTTCTCGTGGCGGTTTGAAATGATCTTGGCGGTCAATCCGACATCGGCGGAGGAAGGACTCGATCCTCCGAAGGCAAAGGCCATCCCCACGCTCACGCCGGGCTGGTCAAAAACATCGTCGCTCCAGCTTGGTGCGCCACCCAGCGGCGCGAGGACAAGTCCAAGCACCAGCGCCATTCGCCCCACTGCGGCCATTGCAGTCTCCCTCAGCGCCCCCGGTGCTTGTGGGTTATTCCGTGCAGTCCCCCCGTGTGGGGCACCATACCGAGGCAACTCGCGGGCCTGCAAGAAAAACCGGGCTCACCGCAGGTCTCTGCAATCGCTCGCACGGGTTGCGAGGTCTAGTTGCGCGCCTTCACCGTCAGGCGGGCGGCGTGGAGAAGGGGTTCGGTGTATCCGTTGGGTTGTTCGCGGCCCTTGAACACCAGATCACAGGCGGCCTGGAAGGCCGTCGACAATTCGAAATCCGGCGCCATGGGCTTGTAGGCGGAATCTCCGGCGTTCTGCTTGTCCACCACGGCGGCCATGCGCTTCATCACATCCATCACCTGGGCTTTTGTGCAGATGCCGTGATGCAGCCAGTTGGCGATGTGCTGTGAGGAAATGCGCAGCGTGGCGCGGTCTTCCATCAGTCCCACATTGTTGATGTCCGGCACCTTGGAGCAGCCGATGCCCTGGTCGATCCAGCGCACGACGTAGCCGAGGATGCCTTGCGCATTGTTCTCGATCTCGCGGAGGATCTGCGCCTCGCTCCACATGCGGAAGGTGGCGACGGGAATATCCAGCAACGCTTCCACATGGGCGCGGCGGCCCCCGGCGGCGAGCTTCTTCTGCACGGCGAAGACATCGATACGGTGATAGTGCAGCGCGTGCAGTGTCGCGGCCGTGGGAGACGGCACCCAGGCGCAGTTGGCGCCAGCCTTGGGGTGATCCACCTTCTGCTCCAGCATCGCGGCCATCAGGTCGGGAGCGGCCCACATGCCCTTGCCGATCTGGGCCTTGCCGGACAGGCCGCATTCGAGCCCGATATCCACGTTGAGATTCTCGTAAGCCGTGATCCAACCCTTGCGCTTGATGAAGTCCTTGCGGCTGAAGGGGCCCGCCTCCATGGAGGTGTGGATTTCGTCGCCGGTGCGGTCGAGGAAGCCTGTGTTGATGAAGGCCACGCGTCTCTTTGCGGCGCGGATACACTCCTTGAGGTTGACGGTGGTGCGGCGCTCTTCGTCCATGATGCCGATCTTCACGGTGTCGGCAGGGAGCCCCAGCAGCTTCTCCACGCGGGTGAAGATGTCGTTGGTGAAGGCCACTTCCTCAGGTCCGTGCATCTTCGGCTTCACCACGTAGATGGAACCGTGCAACGCATTGCGCGTGCCGTCTTTCTTCTTCAGGTCGTGCAATGCGATGGTGCAGGTGAGCACGGCATCCATCAGGCCCTCGGGAATCTCCGCGCCACCCTTGTCGAGAATGGCCGGCGTCGTCATGAGGTGGCCGACATTGCGCACCCAAAGCAGCGCCCGGCCCTTCACGGTGAAGGGCTTGCCGTTGGCGCCGGTGAATTCGCGATCGGCATTGAGGCGGCGGATGAATGTCTTGCCGCCCTTCTCCATCCGGGCTTCAAGGTCGCATTTCATCAGGCCGAGCCAGTTGGAATAGGCAAGCACCTTGTCCTCGGCATCGACGCAGGCAACCGAGTCTTCGCAATCCATGATGGCGGAGAGGGCGCTCTCGATCACCACATCGGCAAGAAGTGCCTGGTCCTTGCTGCCGATGAAATGGGCGCGGTCGAACACCAGTTCCACATGGAGGCCGTTGTTGCGGAGAAGAACCGAGTCCGGTGCCTTCGGGTTTCCGCGGTAGCCCACGAACTTCTCCGGCTGCAGCAGCGGCTGGTCATCCACCAGCAACGCGCCGTCCTTCACGTGATAGCGGCGCACGTCGGCATGGCTTGTGCCCGCAATGGGGAATGCCTCGTCGAGGAACACGCGCACCCGCGCCACAACGCGCGCGCCCCGGCCCCGTTCATAACCACCGGGCGGCGGCGGGCTTCCCATGGCGTCCGTGCCATAGAGGCAATCATAAAGCGATCCCCAGCGGGCGTTCGCGGCGTTCAGCGCGTAGCGGGCATTGGTGATGGGAACGACGAGCTGCGGGCCTGCAATGGTGGCGATCTCGGCGTCGACATTCTTCGTCTCGATCTGGAAATCCGGACCCTCGGGCAGCAGGTAGCCGATCTCCTCGAGGAAGGATTTCTGGGCGGCGATGCTCGCGCCTTGGTTCTGGCGATGCCAGGTGTCGATGCGGGCCTGCAGGCTGTCGCGGGTGGCCAGCAGGGCGCGGTTGCGGGGTGCAAGGTCATGGACCAGCGCCGAAAAACCACCCCAGAACGCGGCGGCTTCCAAACCGGTTCCCGGCAGCACTTCGTTCTCCACGAAATCCGCCAGCAGCGGCGCAACTTTCAGTCCATGCTTTTCAATGTGCATCGTTGTCTACCCGATCCAGTTTGGTGGGCCGTGGCCCGCCATAGGCCCAGTCCAGCAGTTCCACGGTGTGCACTACAGGAACTTCCGCGCCAAGGCCAAGTTGCGTGATGCAGCCGATATTCCCGGTGGCGATGACGGCGGGGGCGGTGGTGGCGATGTTAGCCAGCTTGCGTTCCCGCAATTGGGCGGAAATGGCGGGCTGGAGAATGTTGTAGGTGCCCGCAGACCCGCAGCAGAGATGACCCTCGGGGATCTCCGCCACGTCGAACCCGGCGCGGCGCAGCAGGGCTTGCGGGATGTGCGTGATCTTCTGGCCATGCTGCAGGGAGCAGGCGGAGTGATAAGCGACGCGGAGGCCGCCTGTTGCTTCCGGAAGGTCAAGGCGGGACAGGAGTTCGCTCACGTCGCAGGCCTTGGCCGACACCGCCGCTGCCTTGGCCGCATAGTCCGGGTCGAGGCGCAGCATGTGGCCGTAATCCTTGACGGTGGTGCCGCAACCGGATGCCGTGATGACGATGTGGCCGGGATTTTCATCCGTCCACTGATCAATCATGCGGCGGGCGCGGGCCAGCGCGTCGTCGTCCTTGCCCATGTGATGGGTAAGGGATCCACAGCAGCTTTCGCCGCCGCTCACGGTGACGTCGTATCCGAGGCGGTTCAGAAGCCGGATGGTGGCGGCATTGATGGCGGGATCGACGACGGGCTGCACGCAGCCGCGCAACAGCGCCACCTTGCCCTTGCGCGCAGCTTGTGCCGGATAGAAGCCGGGCCGTCCCACATGCTCGTTGGGAAGGTTTGCGGGGACCAGCGCGAGGCCCGCCGCCATGCGCGTCAACCCCAGCGAGCGGAGAAGCGGCGCCAGCGGTTTTGCCAGCGTTGCCGCCGCCATGGCGTAGCGGAACAGGGCCGGGCGCGGCATGACGAAGGCGAGCACGTTGCGCAACAGGGTTTCGCCCGGCGGACGCGTGTAGGTTCTCTCGATGTGCACGCGTGCGGTATCGACGAGGTGCATGTAGTTCACGCCCGAGGGGCAGGTGGTCATGCAGGCAAGGCAGGAGAGGCAGCGGTCGATATGGCGGACGTCGCTTTCGGTCGCGGGGCGGTCTTCCTCAAGCATCTGCTTGATGAGGTAAATGCGGCCCCGCGGGCTGTCGAGTTCGTCGCCGAGCAGCACATAAGTGGGGCAGGTGGCGGTGCAGAAGCCGCAATGTACGCAGGCGCGCAGGATGCTGTTGGCATCGGCGGTGACGGGGTCCTGCAATTGCTCCGGCGTGAAATGCGTCTGCATGGGTCAGCCCTTCACCATGATGCCGGGATTGAAACGGTTGCCGGGATCGAAGGACTGTTTCACGCGCGCCGCCAGTGCGGCCAGTGCCGGGGGTTGCGGGGTGAAGGCTGATACGGCCTTGCGCACGGGATCAGGTGCGCGCAGGAGTGTGGCATGGCCGGAGGTCAGCGCG